>JACIWR010000139.1 GCA_014360845.1 Anaerolineae bacterium | reverse complement strand
CAGGACAAGCCCTGTCCGCTCGTGAACGCGGCTACCTTTCGACTGCCCTCAAGGCGTGAAGGGGGTTGCCGCTGCGCGTGTAAGTGCGACGCACCTGGGAGGTGCGTCGCACTTCTGGTGCGGAGCGGGGGGTCACCTACTTGCCCAATTTGCGAAAATCCGATAAAATTAAGCCCACTGGACCAGTGGACAACGGCGCGAGGGACCAGATGATTGCCCTCGCGTTTTGCTAGTTTCGCGGAGAGAGGGGGAAGTTTGTGATCAAGGACGACCTCACAAACCTGATTGCCCAGGCCATCAAAAAAGCGCAGCGCAAAGGAGACCTGCCCAAGTTCGAGGTGCCCGAGGTGATTTTGGAGCATCCCAAGCAAGCGGAGCGCGGCGATTACGCCACCCCAGTCTGCTTGCAGATGGCTCGTCTGGCGCGCATGGCCCCTATGGAAATCGCTAAGCAGGTGGTCAAACGCCTGCCCCGGATAGAGGCCATCGGTCAGGTGGAGATCGCCCATCCGGGATACATCAACATCACCCTCAGCCAGCAATGGCTGACCCAACAGGTGGAGGACATCCTGGCCACGGGCGAGACCTGGGGCAACATCAATCTGGGACGGGGGCGCAAAGTGCAGGTGGAATACGGCAGCGCCAATCCCACCGGGCCTCTTCACGTCGGTTTTGGCCGCAATGTGGTTTTGGGGGACGGCCTGGCCAATGTGCTGGCCGCTGCCGGGTATGAGGTGCAACGCGAGTACTACGTCAACGACGCGGGCACGCAGATGGACCTCTTCGGCGAGACGATGTACGCCCGCTACGCGCAGGCCCTGGGCCGGGATGAGCCATTCCCCGAGGGCGGTTATCCGGGGCCTTACATCGAGGAGTGGGCGCGGGAGATAGCCGCCGAGGAAGGCGACAAATACCTGCACATGCCGCGTGAGGAGGCCCTACCCATTCTGCGGGACCTGGGCCTGGCCAAAGTGTTGGCCTGCATCCGCGAGGATGTGGAATCGCTGGGCATCTATTACGATAATTGGTTCTCCGAGCGCACCCTGTACGAGGAAGGGTACTTCGACCGTATCATGACCCTCTTGCGCCAGGGCGATTACCTGTTCACCCGCGAGGGCGCGGTGTGGTTCGCCGCCACCCGCCTGGGGGCCGATAAGGACGAGGTCCTGATCCGTTCCAACGGCGAGCCGGGCTACTTCGCCTCGGACATCGCCTACCACTATCACAAGTTCGTCGTGCGCGGCTTTGACTGGGTGATTGACGTCTGGGGCGCGGATCATCAGGGCCACGTCCCGCGCATGAAGGCCATGATGCAGGCCCTGGGACTCGATCCCGAGCGCCTCACCCTGTTGATTTACCAACTGGTCACTCTCAAGCGGGGCGGCGAGGTGGTGCGTCTCTCCAAACGCAAGGGCGAGATCGTCACTTTGCGCGAGATAATTGACGAGGTAGGGCCGGATGCAGTGCGCTTCTTCTTGCTCTCCCGCTCGGTAGACAGCCAGATGGATTTCGATCTGGACCTGGCCAAGGAGCAATCGGAGCGCAACCCGGTGTATTATGTGCAGTACGCCCACGCGCGCATCGCCAGCATTCTGCGCTATGCCGCCGAGCAGGGCGCGACAGCCGAGGGCGGCGATGTCTCACTGCTCACTCATCCCTCGGAGCTGGCCCTGATCCGTCAGATGCTCCTCTTGCCGGAAGTCATCGAGCAGGCGGCGTTGAACCTGGCCCCACACCATCTGACCTACTACGCCCAAGACCTGGCTGCGGCCTTCCATGTTTTTTACCGCGATTGTCGTGTCGTCTCGTCCGATCCCGCCGACGCGGAGATCAGCCGCGCGCGGCTTAAACTGGCTCAGGCGGCCAAGACCGTTCTGGCCCGTACTTTGCACTTGATGGGCATGAATGCCCCGGAATCCATGTAAGCGCGAATTGATTGTGTAGCGCGGGCTTTCAGCCCGCTGACGGAGGTAATAACCATGCGAGGATGGCCATCGGTCCCTATCCCTTTTGGCCCCCGCTGGGGGCGTGATTTAACGACGTCAGAGTGTTTCATATCGAAACCCGCAGCCTTGTGTTTCACGTGCTCCCCAGAAGCTGCGGCGGACTTATGAAACAAACTGGATGTGTGATCGGGGATTTGAGGACATCTCAGGAGGAGAAAACAGAATGGCCAAGAAAATAACCCCGCGAAGTAAGGACTACTCCCGCTGGTACACCGAGGTGATCCAGCGAGCTGAGTTGGCGGACTATGCCCCGGTGAAGGGCTGTATGGTGGTCCGGCCTTATGGGTATGCCCTGTGGGAGAACATCAAAGAGGGGCTGGATCGCCGTTTCAAAGCCACGGGGCACGTTAACGCTTACTTCCCGCTGTTCATCCCCATGAGCTTTCTGCAAAAAGAAGCGGAGCATGTGGAAGGCTTCTCACCAGAGTTGGCCGTGGTCACTCACGGCGGGGGCAAGGAACTGGAAGAGCCCCTGGTCGTGCGTCCCACTTCGGAGACCATCATCGGGCACATGTACGCCCAGTGGGTGCAATCCTACCGCGACCTGCCCATTCTCATCAATCAGTGGGCCAATGTCGTTCGCTGGGAGATGCGCACTCGCCTGTTCCTGCGCACTACCGAGTTCCTGTGGCAGGAGGGACATACCGTCCACGCCACTTACGAGGAAGCTCAAGAAGAGACTCTGCGCATGCTGAATGTTTACGCCGACTTCGCCGAAAACGACGCGGCTATTCCCGTCATCAAGGGGCGCAAGAGCGAGAGCGAGAAGTTTGCCGGCGCCGATATGTCCTACACTATCGAAGCCATGATGGGCGACAGGCGCGCTCTGCAGGCCGGTACCTCGCACAACCTGGGGCAGAACTTCGCCAAAGCCTTCGACATCAAGTATCTGGATCAGAACAACGAGCTCCAGTATTGCTGGACTACGAGCTGGGGGGTCAGTTGGCGCATCTTGGGCGCGGTGATCATGGTCCACGGCGATGACCAGGGCCTCATTTTGCCGCCGAAGCTGGCTCCTTACCAGGTGGTGATCGTTCCCATCTGGCGCGGCGAGGAGGAGCGGTCCCAGGTGCTGGAGGCCGCCGTCCAGGTGCAGGCGGCTTTGGAGGGTGTGCGAGTCAAGTTAGATGACCGCGACGAGTACTCGCCGGGCTGGAAGTTCAACGAGTGGGAGCTGCGCGGTGTGCCCCTGCGCATCGAGATCGGCCCCCGCGACGTGGCTCAGGAGCAAGTAGTGCTCGCCCGGCGGGATGTGGCGGGCCCCGAAGGCAAGTCTGCGGTGGCGATGTCGGAGCTGGCGCAGCGCGTTCCGCAGTTGTTGGACACTATCCAGGCCGATCTGTTGGCACGGGCCCGGAAGTTCCAGCGGGATAATACCTACGAGCCGACAACTTATGAGGAATTGAAAGAGGCAGTGGGCAAAGGGTTCGCCCTGGCCTACTGGTGCGGCGATGCGCAATGCGAGGCTAAGGTCAAAGACGAGACGAAAGCCACCATTCGCTGCATCCCTCTCGACCAGGGAGGTATCGGGCCGGGGCACTGCGTGGTCTGCGGTAAAGAGGCTAGCGAGAGAGCGGTCTTCGCCCGCGCTTACTGAGGCCCATCCGAAAAGAGTAGGACAGGCTTTCAGCCTGGCCGCGCAGGCTGGAAAGCCTGCGCCATATGCCGCCCTACTGTCCCTTCGTGCCCTTCGGGCGCTCAGAACGACTGGCTGAGTAGAAGGCAGGTGCGACAATGCGCATCCGCCGGGCTGTCGAGGCGGATATTCCGCACATTCTGCGACTGGTCGCCCAGCTTGATTACGATGTGGCAAACGAGGCCGGAGAGGCCGGAGCTCGCGCGGTCCTGGCCAATCCGGCCTGTGCCACGCTGGTGGCCGAAGAGGCGGGGCGTGTGGTGGGTCTGGTGAGCTTCCACATTGTGCCGCAATTACACCACGCCGCTCCGGTGCTCACTTTGGACGAGTTAGTGGTGGATGAAGGGGAGCGAGGGGGCGGGGTTGGCAGCGCGCTACTAAAGGCGGCTGTTGACCAAGCGCGCGCTTCCGGCTGTGCTGTGGTGGATGTGGCTTCCGCCTTTCACCGGACCCGCGCCCACCGCTTCTACGAGGCTCATGGCTTTGTCCGGCACGGTATCAAGCTGGTGTTGCCGATTGAACCATCGGAGGGGCAACTCGCTCAGAATGAAAAGCACGGGACGCAGAATGGATTTACATGTCGGCATCCTTAAACAGCGGAGGAAATGTGTCTAGATTGGTATCTGCTCCCCCCGCTCGGCGACGAACCGCGAGCGTGGTAGACCTGGCCCTGGTAGGCATGGCTTTCATCTGGGGCATCAACTTCACCGTGGTCAAAACGGCTCTGGCCGAACTTTCACCGCTGGTTTTCAACGCTCTGCGGTTCTCCATTGCCAGCCTGCTGATTCTCTTCTTCCTCTGGCTGTTGGAGAAGGACGTCCGACCGGCCTCCAGAGATGGCTGGCGCTTTCTGTTGCTGGGATTGGTGGGGAACGCGGGCTATCAATTTTTCTTTATCAACGGCCTGGACCGCACCACATCCGGCAATGGGTCGTTGATCCTGGCCACTATTCCCATTTTCGTCTCCCTTATCGGCACGCTGCTACGCATTGAGCGCATCGGTCTGCGGGCCTGGATCGGCATTGCGCTGTCTTTCACGGGCATCGCCTTGATAGTGTTTGGTTCGGGAGAAGAGGTGGGCCTGACCAGCGAGATGACCCTGGGTAATTTCATGGTCCTGGCCTCGGCCATACTGTGGGCCAGTTACACGATGCTCTCCCGCCCCTTGCTGGCTCGTTATTCCCCCCTGAAAGTGACCGCTCTGGCTATGACTGCCGGTACGCCGTTCATTATCCTCTATGCCATTCCCTCCTTGCAGACCCAGAATTGGAGCGCGGTCTCATGGCAGGGCTGGGGAGGACTGGCCTTCTCCGCCGTGCTGGGGATAGCGCTGGCCTATGTGGTGTGGAACCTGGGCGTCAGCCGGGTTGGGGGCGCGCGGACGGCGGTGTACAACAATCTCACGCCCGTGGTCGCCGCTTTCACCGGCTGGCTGTTCCTGGAGGAGAGGATCACCGTGGGGGTCATCGGCGGGGCAGCTCTTATCTTCTTGGGCATTTATCTCACCCGCAGCGGACAGTGAGGAGCCCCTCACGTCACGAGGTGATGGACACCTGCAGGAGGAGAGAAGCTGAAAATCGAAGGGAAGTCACCACGCCCGGCGCTGGGGCGACTGCTTGAGCTGCGGCTGCGGGCGACACACCCGTTCCCGCTGGTGGGTCCGATCGGCGCAGTACTCTGCGGGGCCGTGGCCTCGGGCGGACTGGTCGCCCGCTGGGAGACACTGCTTGTCCTGGTGCTGGCCGCTTTCGTCGCCGATCCCTTGTGGGGCGCTTTGTGGGCGCTCATCGCCGATGCTGACTGGCTGTTGGTGCTGGATAGTCGGCGATTGCCCGCGCGCGGCGATGTTGTGCTGCCTGTGCCCTACACCACGCCGGGGTCACCGGCACAGCGCTTCGCCGTCTGGTTGGGACGGGTGCGCGTCTGGGCCAGGAAGGAGTTCGCCCCTCGTCTGGGGGGACATGCCGTCAGCCTGGTGGTGATTGTGCCTCTGCTGGCCGTCCTCTCGCTGATATTGGGGCCACGGGCGGTGACCCTCTCCCTGGCAGCCCTGGGCGTGACGCTGGGGGCCCTCCTCACCCGTTCTCCCGATGGGCCGCCCTCGCCGTGGTTGCGAGCGTTGCTGGAAATAGGTTTGCCCTGGTTGTTGGGCCACGGCAGCTTAGCGCCTTTCACTGCTCGCTCGGCGTTGGCGGTGTTGGGCTACACCATCACTTACGGCGCATCCCTGAGCCTGCTCAACTCTATGAACCGACACACGCTTTTCTTGCTCAACGGAGGGCAGGTGGCTGCCCTGTCGCTTCTGGTACTGTGGCAGCAACCCATAGCTGCCACGATGGGCGGACTGCTGTTGCTGGCTCAGGTGGCAGCACAGACCCATCTCAACGCCGCCCCGGCACGGGTGGCGTGGTATTCGCGATGGACTCAGCCCCTGATGCTGGTGGGGATGCTGGTGGCAGCTCTGGCTGTCAGGTGACGGTGACCTTCTGCGGTGATCGTCCCTTAAACTCGACGGAGCACAATGATCTGGCTGGTAATCGCTCTGCTTCTGGCTCTATTCCTCTACTGGCTGCTGGTTATCACCGAGGGCGCGTATCTCGGTCCTCGCGTGGTGGCCTGGCTCTACGACCTGTCGGCCAGGCGCTACGATGCGGTTAAGCAATTCGACCTCAACGACGAAAACTACTTCCTGGCCCTGCCCCTGCTGCGTGCTCTGAACCATGTTCCCGTTCCCCGTGTATTAGATGTGGCTACCGGCACCGCTCGTCTGCCCGTAGCCCTTTTGCGCAAACCTGACTTCCAGGGCCGTGTGGTTGGATTGGACCTGTCCCGGCAGATGCTGGCTCTGGCGCAACGCAAAGCGCGGCGCTATGGCTTACGATTGCACCTCATCCAGCAAGATGCGGCCCTGCTCCCCTTTGCGGATAATACGTTCGATGCCGTCACCTGTGTTGAGGCCCTGGAATTCTTGGCCAATCCGCGTCACGCCCTGCAAGAGATGACCCGTGTGTTGCGTCCCGGCGGCGTGCTGCTGGTCACCAACCGGGTGAACTGGGAAGCGCGGCTGATGCCGGGCAAAGCCTTCTCCAACCTGCAAATGCGCGCTTTGTTGGAATCCCTGGGCTTGAGGCAGATCATTATTCAACGCTGGCAGGTCTGCTACGACCTGGTCTGGGCGCGCAAGCCGGAAGAACGGTATTAGTCCTCCCTCGCCCGGCCGGGTTTGTGGAGGATTTTTCTCGTGAAAAGCTGAAGGAGGCCATCATGGCAGTGGACTGGAAAGCTGTGGAGGAAGAAGTTACCGGCTACCTGTGTGACCTGGTGCGTTTTGACACCACCAATCCACCGGGAAATGAGCTGCCGGCAGCGGAGTACCTGCGCGATGTGTTGGCCGGTGAGGGCTTCGAGCCCATCGTGCTGGAATCGGCTCCCAACCGCGGCCAGCTCATCGTGCGCCTGAAAGGCAGCGGAGAAGCCCCGCCGCTGCTCTTGCTCTCGCATCTGGACGTCGTCCCCGTGGAGCGCGACAAGTGGGAACATGACCCCTTTGGCGGTGAAGTGGTGGACGGCGTCATCTGGGGGCGGGGGACCATTGATACCAAGGAGTTAACGGCCATGCAACTCATGGTCCTGCTCCTGTTCAAGCGAGAGGGCTTCACTCCCAAACGCGACATCATCATGGCCGCCACCGCCGACGAGGAGGCTGGCGGCAAGTTCGGCGTGGGGTGGCTGGTGGAAAATCACTGGCCGCTCATTGAAGCGGAGTACGCCATCAATGAGGGCGGCGGCATCGGCCTGGAAGTCGGCGGACAGCGCGTGTACCTCATCCAGACGGCGGAGAAGGGGGTCTGCTGGATGAAGCTGCGCGCCACTGGCAAGCCCGGTCATGCTTCTACTCCTCGCGGCGACAACGCGGTGGTCCACCTCTCCCAGGCTATCACCCGTATCGCCAGCGCTAAACTGCCCCAACACCGCACGGCCACAGTGGAGGCTTTCGTCAAAGGGCTGGCCAGGACCCAAAAGTTCCCCGCCTCTGTGCTCTTGCCCCTGGTACTCAATCCCCTCCTGGAACCGCTGCTGCTGAAGCAAATATCTGCAAACGAGATGCTGGGTCCCATAATGCGGGCCATGCTGCACAATACGGCCACGCCCACTGTGCTCCAGGCAGGACAGAAGACCAACGTCATCCCCTCCGAGGCCATCGCCGAGGTGGATGGTCGCTTGCTGCCCGGCCAGCGGCCAGAGGATTTGCTTGCCGAATTGCGGCCTTATCTGGGGGACAAGATAGAGGTGGAATTTTTGACCACTTCTCAGCCCTGCGAATCGGATTACCACACTCCTTTGTATCAACTGTGCGAACAGACCTTGCAGGAGTTCGATCCCGGCTGCGCTGCTGTGCCGTTCCTGGTCACCGGTTCCACGGATGGGCGTTACCTGGCCCAGCGGGGGGTGAAAGTCTACGGCTTCGCGCCCTTGCAGCAGGAGCCCGGCACATCCATTTGGGAGATGGTACACGGGCACAACGAACGGCTTTCGGTGAAGAACCTGGCCTTTGGCACCCGGGTGCTATACGAAGTGGTGCGCCGTTTCTGTGCGTGAACACAAGCCCCTGCTGCGCAAGGGGTCTGGTGACAGCTTGCCCGCGCTGGCAGCTCGCGGAGTACAATTTCGCGAGATCACTACAAACAAGCCCCCTGCGCAGCAGGGGGTCCATGACAGCTTGCCTGCTGGCAGCTCGCGGAGTACAACTCCGCGAGATCAGGAGTAAATTGCCAATGAGGAGGAGGTACATGTCCGAGATTACAGCGACGACCGTGTATTTCGATGCGCAGGGGCCAGCCAATACGACGCGCACTCTGGAGATTGCGCGCCAACGGGCTACAGCATTGGGCATCCGCACCATCCTTGTGGCCACTACCTCGGGCGCTACGGGAGTACAGGCCGCCCAGATGCTGGCCCCAGATTTCAACCTGGTCGCCGTTACCCACTCGACCGGCTTTCGCGCACCCAATACTCAGGAGCTAACCCCGGAAAATCGGGCTGCTCTGGAGGCGGCAGGCGCGAAGATTCTCACCTGCCAGCACGCTTTGGGGGGCGTGGGGCGGGCAGTGCGCAAGAAATGGGGCACCTACGAGCTGGATGAAATCATCGCCCACACCCTGCGTAGCTTAGGGCAGGGAGTGAAGGTCTGTGTGGAGATAGCTCTGATGGCCGCCGACGCTGGTCTGGTGCGCACTGATGAGCCGTGCATCGCCATCGCCGGGACGGGGCGAGGGGCGGATACGGCGCTGGTCATCTTGCCGACCAACGCCCAGACCTTTTTCGACTTCCGGGTGCTGGAGTTTCTGTGCCTGCCCTCGCCCCAGCATCCAGCTTTTACGTAGGACGGATTCAAGCCCATCCTGCGGAGGGGGAAGAATGAACGAGGTGACTCTAGAAGAAGTCGTGGGACGACTTCTTACCGAGCAGAAATTGACCCTGGGCGTGGCCGAGTCCTGTACCGGCGGACTGATCGCCCACCGCCTGACCAACGTACCCGGCAGCTCGAATTACTTCCTGGGAGGAGTCGTGGCCTATGCTTATGACGTCAAAGAGCGGGTGCTGAACGTGCGTCACGATACCTTGTATGAGCACGGCGCGGTGAGCCGCGAGACGGCTCTGGAGATGGCCCGCGGCGCTCGTCGGCTGCTGGGCAGTGATGTGGCCCTGGCTGCCACCGGCATCGCCGGACCAGGTGGCGGCACGACGGAGAAGCCCGTGGGGCTGGTGTACATCGCCCTCTCGGCGCGAGATATGGAGCGCTGCGAGCGGTACGTGTGGTCGGGTGACCGCCTGCAAAACAAGCAGCAATCGTCCGAAGCCGCCCTGCGGATGCTGCGTCAGTATCTTGAGGAAAGAGGGCAATGAAACTTACGGGATCACCGGTGGCCGTCGAGGCCCGCTTTGACGTGGATGGCACCATCACTCCGCTGGCTCTGTCCTGGCGAGGACAGATGCTGCGCGTCGGCGATGTGGGACGGTCGTGGACCGCAGCCGATGGACAGCTTCGTTATTGGTTGGTGATGGTCCCCACCCTGGGGACTCTGGAACTTTGTCTGGATACAACTTCTCTACTCTGGCGGGTCACTCGTGCCTGGGAGCCCCCCGCCAGGGCTTGATGTTACAGTCGCAGTGACCGGACCTCCGAAGTCCCGGAGACTTCGGAGGTCTGAACGCCTCCCGCGTTTCTGAGTAGCGCCTCCTATGGCTCTGCCCCCGCGATCCGCTCAGGATGTAATCCTTATTCGCCCCGAAACCGAAATGCCTCGTTACTACTCAGGCTAGCAGGCGCACTGTCCTCCCCAGGCTCGTAGCCCCCGTCCCGGGGGCGTCTCGGCTGAGAAAACCGCGCAAAAGACAGCGTCTTGCCGCATGGAA
>JACIWR010000138.1 GCA_014360845.1 Anaerolineae bacterium | reverse complement strand
GCACTCAACTGGGAGTATTATACCCGCTCCTATCCAAAAGTTAAAAGAACTTTTGACTACTTGCTTATTTCCTGGAGTAGGGATATTGACTGTGGGCTTGAAACCTTGCCTAACCCCTGCACTGCGCGCGACCGGACTTCCCAATCCTCATCCTCAAGCATGTTGGCACAGATCTCCAGCAAGCGATTGGCGTCGAGCAAGTCGGTACCCGCCGAAGCCAGTGCTTCGAGTGCTTCCTGCCGCATGCCAGTATCACCACAATCGAGAGCCTGCACACAAAGATCAACACTGGTAGAATCCTTCAGCCAGACCAGAGTTATAGCCACCCAATACTGAACGTTTGAGCTCTCGGCCTCCGGTATCTCCCGCAGGAGAGGTTTGACTGTCTCTAGTTGCCCAACTTTGCCCAAGGCGTGGACGACAGCCCGCTGGACTTCTGGCGCTGGATCACACAAAGCTTCTACGAGCGAGGGGACAACACTGGCATCTCCCAATTTGCCCAGAGCATCTGCCGCCTGTGCTCGAACACTCGCGTTTTCGTCCAATAGCGCCCTCACCAGCGCACTTGCCGCCGCCGGGTCTCCTATGTTGCCCAACGCATCTGCCGCCCACTTCCGTGTATATCCATCTTCGTGATAGTACAGGATATCGGTCAAAGCGCCCACTGCCCGGCGACCTCCGATTCTGCCCAGCGCTTTTATCGCATCAAGACGTACGGAGAAATCTTTATCATCCAAGGCCCAAATCAGTGCCTCTACGACTGACTTGTCGCCTCGGTCGTGCAGAACTCCGGCAGCAAGCTGTCTAATCGGCGGTTCAGGACTCCGCAAGTCGTCTGCAAGGACAGCTAACGCTTTTCCCATCATCATATCCGCGTCATGAAATCCTTCAGTACCTGTGTCTGCCCCTCGTTCATCGGTGTAAAACTTCAACAGGAGATACGCTGCAGCGCGTCTCCTGCTCTCGTCTTTCTCATCCAGGAGTTCAACCAGCAAGGGTACAAGTTGGGGCTCACCAAGGATAGCTCGAATAAGTAGATTGCTGTCCAGTTCCTCCACTAACTCTAATACTCGATCATAGGCCTTGGCTGCTACCGGAGCGTCCTTACCAACTGCACGGACGAACTGGGCAAGGATTAAGGCCGCTGCTTCCCGAACATCTGCCCACTCAGATTCTTGAGCAACCTCGATAAGTAAGTCAATTAGCTCACTTCTATCCTTCAGTGTCTTGATCAATGCCTTGATATTGAAGACATCCAACCTGGCTTCCAGCTCAGTAGCAAATATTCCATTTAGAATATATCGACCCAGAAGCCATATTGCCCCTTCTACCTCTTCGCTTATCTGCGACGCCCCGGTCAGTACGCTGGCGAGGGTCTCAACATTGTTGGCTCTAATAATAACCCGTTCCAGCAAATTCCCGGCTTCTTTTTCGATAAGTTCAGGGTCGAGGGCCGTTGCGCCTGACTCGTGGATACACTCTAGTAAAGGTATTACGGCCTTGGGGCCCATAGCCGCTATGGTGGGCACCAACTTCTCTTGATACCACTGCCACCGATTCAATCTGTACAGATGAGTGCGCATTGCCTGTTCACTGTCCACCGTACCAGTCCCCATGCCTATTCTGTAAATGACGAACTCTAACAGCGCAAACCACAGCCATTCTATACCAGAGGTATTCCCTCTGAGGAAAAAAGCCGCAGTGCATTCGAAACCAATTGGATTCCCCAAATCCTCATGCGCGATGATACCTAATTCCGGGTTGATCTGAATACCGGCATCAGAGAACTCTTTTATGGCCTCGACTGCCTCCTCAGTACCAATGTAGCCGAGTGCTCTCACTAAACGGCCCTTCTCGAAATAGTCGAATTCGTTATCTTTTAGCAGCCGTATCAGTTGGTCCGCTGCCTGGGCCTCACCAAGACAGCCCAAGACGACAGCGGCCTCGGTTCTTACCTCGGCGCTTGGATCCAGAAGAGTTGACCGTAGCAACTCCTTCACCGCCTCAACTTCTTTGCGGTCGGGTTCTTGATCTGGAACACCAACTCTGAAGGCCGCCAGGATACTTTGGGGCGGCGGCGATGCATCCGCACCGCACAAGCTTCCCAGGGCCGCTATGGCGGCGCGGCGCACATCGCTGTCATTATCAAACAAGCATGCCTTCAGCGGCTTAATAGCTCCTGTTCCACCTATTTTGCCCAGGGTCTCGATGACCTTGATCCGCAGGTCATGATTCTCATCGCCGAGACAAGCGATAAGGGGTTCGACCGATTCTTCATTGCCCAGATATGCCAGAAGTTCGGCGGCCCTCAGCCGTTCGCTCTCATGACCAAAGTCATTCAGAGCCGCCAGTAGCTTCTGCTCTACCAATGATGCATTTCCCTGCTTCGCAAAGCGTATATATGGGAGGAGCATATCTAAGGGGATGTCTGAGGATAAAATCCTCTCAGTCCAATTGTCAGACAGATAATCTATCAGATCATCGGGAGCATTCAATAGCCCTACGTTGAACCGATCCAGATCCCTTATAAGCTGACCCAGGTAGTCGGGGTCAGAGAGACGATCCAAAATACACTCTAGCGTGCGCTCCTTAGTCCAATCATCCACGTTCCTGGCTTTGACCAGACAATGCCAGACAAATACCGGGTCTGCCCCATCAGGGATAGCATTCAGCAGACCAGAGGCATCGTCCATGAGTCCTGCCAAAAGCTCAAACGCCGTATCCCAGCCAGGCACACCAATATAGTGGTATATGTCTCTCTCAGAGTCCTCAATCATATATGCCAGCCGTCTGGCAACGAAATAATCCTGGAAGACCGAATGCCTGAAGCCGAGCTCTCCGCCGATTCTGACCAGCAACCGGCTATTCAAGGTCCCATTAAACACCTGGTCTCGTGGCAAAGAGCATTTATTGGCGTCCCAGAGATCTTGCCAGTACTGACCTATTTCCTTCCTGGCCTCACTCTCCCCAATCCTCAGAGCGTCCTTTTCCTGCATCACCAGCGCCAGGTGAGCCAGGAAACGACCAATGTGCTGTGTCCATTCCTGGGACACTGTACCCTTTACCTTTTCCAGTCGCAGAGTCTCGTCAACGAATCGTTGATATAGCTTCCCCCGGTTAGCGGGTAGCTCTCCTGCTTCCCCGGCTATCCCCACGATCAATCCCAGGTGCAGAGGAATTCGGGCAAAATCCAGCAGCCCCTGTCGCTTGAGTTGCTCAAAGACCACTCGGCCCTTCCCGCTGTCTTGTTCATAGGCCCAGTAGTATTCAATCAGAAAGCGTCGGATACCTTTCTCGTCAAAAGGACTCAGCTCTGCCCTTTGCTCCCTCTCAATTCTCAATGCAAAATCGTCATAGTCTGCCTTGCGGCAGGTGATGATGTATTTGTGGGTAGGATAACATCTCAGCAGGCTCTCGAGATCTTGCTTCACACTTACGCGGTCAGCCGCCTTCACTTCATCGAGCCCATCAAATATCAATAGCAAAGGGGTAGCGGTACTTGCTAGAAATTCTTCGACCTGTTGAATGCTAACCTGCAATCCGCGAGCACGCAGGCTCATGGCTATCAAATCCCGCAAGCCTCGCTTGTGCTGCTGATCGTATTTGTTCAGCTTCACCAGCACGGGGATAAATTCTGCTTCTCCCCCTAACCTGCGGCAGGCATACTCAACGGCCAGCAGTTCAACGGCCGCCGTTTTCCCCAGGCCAGGGTCACCGAGGATGACGAGCGGACTTTCGCACCGGCGCACATAATCGAGCACAACCACAGGCATGGCCTGGGGGGTAGGCATCACCTTGCGGAGGTGGGGCATGGAGGGAAAAGGCCTTGTCCCTTCTAAGGGAATCAGCCGGGTGGGCACAAACTCAAGGGCTTCAAGGGGTACAAAAAGCTCCGTCCACTCGGCATGGTTATCCACCAACGATTGGCAGTAGATTCTCCACTGCTCTGCTGAGACAGACGTCTCCTGCGACATCCTCGCAAGTGACGCGACAGGAGGACGAATTTGCAGAAATTCTTCAACTTCCACTCGTTTGAGTTGAAGGACATCTTCTGCCAGAGTAGTGAGTTCCTTCTCTGTGAAAGAAAGCTTGGGACTCCGCTGGTCGTAGACGGCTTGACAAAGTCTATCAAGTCCCACAACTCTGAACCATGGCTTAGAAGTAATGTCAACTTGAGAGGATGGGTGCAGACGGGGGCTCAGAGCAACAAAAGCGCTGACGTGATAAAAATCCATTTGGGAGGCTTTTTGTGGGGGCAAGAAATGGGATTTTTTCTCTTCCAAAAAGTTTATCCAGGCGAATCTATATTCCCTCGCCTGCTCGAAAGGGTTTTTGCGACCGGGGTTTATCACAGTCCCTGTGCTATCATAGTGACATATCACCCAATCACCGTTCTCTGCTCCTCTGATTGGGTCACCACCACACTCTTTCAATTCAATGACTGTGATAGCGTTCTCTTTCAGAACTGTAAGATCAATCTGGCAACCACCGACGTAACAATTCACAAAAACAAAGTAGTACTGGTCACTCGCACCATACTGTGTCTGCATGTCGCCCAGAAATTGGCGAAGCGCTTTCATCTCATGAGTGTGCTCGAACTCCTGCCCCATGAACAGATGGATACTCATGAAGCCGTCCTTTCGAAATAATTGAAGAACCAAAGCCCTTTTCGGTGTATCTCAGAGCTTCACTTCCTTAACCCATTCTCCACCCCGCCAGTCGCCGTTGCCACTCTCGCCCATCGGACAGACGAAAGCCCGCCGGGAAGCGCAGGCCATTCCAATAGCCAGGGCCCTTGAGAGCTTACCCTCCCAGTCGTGCTGCGACGTCGTCCAGCCCAGCCTCCAGATCCTCCCCCCGCACCACCACAACCCGGTAACCCAGCGCCTTGAGCCGCGTACGCTTGCGCTCGTCCGCCGCCTGGACGTAATCCCGATGATGCGGCGAGCCATCCACAAAGACGATCACCCGCCCCCGCTCATAGTAGAAATCAGATACCGCCAGCGGCGACCCATCCCGGTCGTACAGGTGATGTTGCGCCGCGTCGGGCAGGGGTAAGCCGCGCCGCCGAATCGCCCGCAGCACCTCACGTTCCAGGTCAGACTGGCACTGCGCCTCGAGGAGCGTCAGCCTGTCCTCGATCACTTCCGGCTCGATGGTCAGCCCGGTCAGCGCTTGCAGCCAGGGCAACACGGCCCGCCGATCCATCCAGACGTGGTCCCGCTGGTTATAGAACGAGAGCAGGCAATCGTAACACGCTTTCTCACAGCCGCCCTCCGGATCTCCTTCGTGCAACATCTCCCGCGCCCGCGCGACGACCGTCTCCAGCCGTCCCACCTCGGCCAGCGAGGCCAGCACGCCGCTACCCCCCACCGCCGTCTCGTAGAGCACCATCCGCACAGGAGAATCTGCATCCGGCCCAGGGGCCAGGAACCCTCCCACCTCGCTCTCATCCAGGTTGAAGGCCACCATCAACGCCCGCAGCCAGGTGTGTAGCAACGTGGGGTAGAACAACGCCGCATCCACGTCCGCAGGCAGTGGCACATCCAATAAGACCAGGTCGCTCTGGAGCGTCTTGATCAGCCACACCCGCCGCAGCAGATCCTCGCTCCTGGCCGCCTGGGGACATTCCCCCTTCTGCTCAGAGGTGCGAATGTGTTTCCCCTCTTCCTTCCCCACAATCCACCGATGACACTTCAGGCATAGCGTGAACCCCTGCGGGTCTCCTTCTCGCTCTCGCTGGCCCTGGTTGACCAACAGCACCTGACCGCCATGCTCCAGGGTCAACCGGAACGCCATCCGCCCACCGGCCACCACACGGTATGCCCGCTGTTGCCCGCCGGCCAGATAGTGAGACGTGACCACGTACCCCAGCCGCAGCCGCTCCTCTTCGTCGGCGGTGATGCGCGCCCGCCGCCGGGCGTACATGTCGGTGATGACCATACCCTGGCGCGGGTGAACCGCCGTCAGGTCCGCCCCACACTCGCACCGGGCACGACGCGCCGGGTCCGCGCCGATGGCCGCCCGCCCACACTGCGGGCAGATCAGCACCGGGTTGATGTCCAATTCGACCCTGGAGGCGTCCGCGGCGGCCTGGCGCACACGCGGACGGGCGTGGGTGACCTCGTACCGCTGGCCGCGGTAGTAGACGAAGTTGCCTGGCGCGTACTCGGTCAGGGCGATGGCCGGATCGCGTGCCAGTTCCTCTTCACGGTCGTCGAACGAGAGCGCCACGGCCTGCGGCGGGAAGGCGTACCCCGGCAGGAATCCCTCGCCGCCCAGGTAGCGGTAGAGATACCAGTCACCCTCCCCCTCGCGCATGGCCTGCATCTTGCTCTCGACAACCACGCGCCGTCGGTTCAGGCTGCTATCCACTTTTTCACAGCCCAGTTGCCGGTTGAGCGCCACCCGCTCGGCATCCAGCCGCCCATACTCGTCCCGCCAGCGGTCCATCGCCCGATCCAGCCCGTCTACGAAGCCCCTGACCTCGGCCTCGATGAACGCCCGGTCGAGCCAGTCGAACTCCTTGATCTCTGCCGCGAACGCCTCTTCCACCGCCGCAACGATGTCGTCGAAGCAACGCTCGATCCCCATCTGATACGCTTGCTTCCAGTCGGCGCGCAGGGGGAAGCCGGCGCCGTCCAGGTCGAGCAGGTCTCGTGGCTGACCCGGCAGCTTTTCCGCGCCCTTGAGCCCCATCGTCTCCAGCACCAGGGCGTGGATGTGCGCCTTGAGCAGGGCCTGGTTATCCAGCCGGAAGCGCGGCGCGGCAATCGCACCAGCGATCATCTTTTCGGGGAAGCGGTAAAAGTACTGGTCGTGCGGGCCGCGCGCCGCGCCCACGCCGGCAAAGACGCCGATCAGCGATGGCTGCCCGCTGCGCCCCGCGCGCCCGGCGCGCTGGGCATAGTGGCTGGGGCTGGGCGGGACGTTGCGCAGCGTCACCGCACTGAGATGGCCAATGTCAATGCCCAACTCCATCGTCGGCGTGCAGATGAGCACGTTGAGCGGGTCTTCCGCATCGCGGAAACGCACCTCCAACTCCCGCCGGTCTTTGCCCGGAATCTGCCCCGAGTGCTCCGCCGCCTGCAGGGGCACGGCCTCGCCCAGCGGCGTGGCGTAGACCCGCCGAAAGTAGTTGTCCGCCAGGTCGTAGCGGTCGAGCGTCGTCCGGCAGGTCGAACCTGCGCACACCGACAGGGTGCGGAAGCGGTAGACCGTGCCGCACTTGGGGCAGCGCGCATGCTCCGTCGCCGTGTCGGCCTGCAGGGTCACGACCGCCGGGTTGACCATCCACAGGTCATAGTGCTGCTTCCTATAGCCGGTGACGGTGTGCTGCACCAGGAACTCGGCCCGTGGATCGCCCAGTTTGGCTACAATCTGCCCGACCAGGGCCACGGCGTTGGCGTGCTCGAGCCGCTTTCCCAGGGCGGCGAACGCCCGTTTGACCCACGTCACCAGCTGGGTGTTGGAGCCGGTCAGGCGATAGACCGTGTAGTAGCGACCTCCCTCCGCCGTATCGCTGTAGCCGACCGGACCGTAGAACAACTCGTCGTGGACGTAGGCCTCCTCGTTGATCTTCGAGACCACGTCGCTCTCGAACTCGACCGGGTCGAGGATGGCCGGGTGACGGAGCGCCAGGCGCTTGCGCATCAGGTCCAGCAGGCCCAGCAGCAGGTCGTAGCGCGCCTCGGCGGGCAGGTCTGCTAACGGCGGCAAGTCGGCCCAGAAGTCGTCCGCCGCCGCGCACTCGTCCAGACCGTGATAGCCCACCGCCAGCAGCCCCACGTCCTCCAGGTTCTGGTGAGTGCGACGATGGGTGCCACCCAGTTCCCACAGGGTGACGAATTCCAGGTAGCGCCGGTAGCGGCTCTCGGCCCCCCGGTCGCGCCCAAAGATGCGCTGCGTGGTCTCGAACACCGGCAGCGCATCGTGGCGCTTTTGTGCCTCGTATAGCAGCCCGCCAACGGCGTCCAGCATGGCGCTGCGCCCCCTGCTCACCAGGTAACCCCCTTCCAGAAGCGCGGTGTAGAGCGCCTGCCGGAAGGCGAAGCGGTGATGCAAACTGTTCATGTGCGCCGCCTGTAAAGCGGTGTCCTGCCGGTTGTCGGAGAAGGCGATGACCTTGTGGGCGGAGCGGGGCAGGTTCTGCACCTGAGCACTGATCAGCACGTCGGTGGCGGTGGAACGCCCCACCGAGCCGAAGATGAAGAGCTTGTTGTATTCCCTGGAGCGTCGGTCGTGGACAATGCCGCAGGTCGGGCAGAGCAGGAACGGCGCGGGCAGAAAGGTCACCGGGCGATGGTCGTGGGCGCAAGGGCTATCGAGCTGCCCGCAGATAGGACAGACGGTGTGGCGCTCAGGGACGACGTCGCGGTAGTCCTGGCGCACCTTGCCTTTGGGCGTCAGCCAGTGATCGGGCAATTCGATCTCCGGGTGACCGGCCAGCAAATACCCCAGCCGCCCCGCTACGTCCACGGCGTCCAGGTCCGCCGCCAGCAAGGTGCCGTCCGCGTCGAGGGCCACGCTCCAATACTCCTGCCCGCAGGCGCGACAAAAAACCAGCGGGTAGGTGGGAATGTCTTCCCGGCCTCCCTCGGCGCAGACGGGACAGACCCGCTCGCCGCGGTCGTTGAGGTGCGGACCGGAAGGATCAAGGCAGGCGGTGATGGCCCGGCCCTGCGAGAAAAAGGCGTGGAGTTTGGGAACAGGGGGTTGGAGATCGGAGGTCGGGCTCAGGAGGAGCGCCTGCTGAATCTCTTCGGGCGAGACACCCAGTTCGGCGGCCAGTTGGGGGAGGGTCTTGGGCGCGGAGGCGAGGGCGGCGGCCACGGCACGGGTGAGGGGCGGCAGGTCTTCGGGCAGCGGGGCGTAGACCTCGGTGACGACGTCCTCCGGCCTGAAGGGCTCGCCGAAGAGGGCCTGGGCAAAGGCCGCAATCGCCTGCGCCCCGCTCTCGCCCCCCACACTCTCTACCGTGGCGCTGGTGGCGATGCAGCGCAGGTGTCCGATGGTGCCGGTGTGCTGCTTCAGGCGGCGGATGAGCGCCGCCACGTCCGCACCGCGCTTGCCGGTGTAGGTGTGCACCTCGTCCAGCACCAGGAAACGCAGCACGCCGGGCGCGGCGAAGAGTCTGCGATCCTCGAAGCGCGTGAGCAGGAGTTCGAGCATCACGTAGTTGGTCATCAGGATGTCCGGCGGGCGGGCCTGGATCTCCTCGCGCGAGAGAATTTCGCTGTCGTAGGGCTGCGGGCGACCGGTGACGTGGGTGTATTCGGCCAGCGCCTCCGCCGGGCTGAACAGCGTGTCGCCGGTGTAGCGGGCGATGGTAAGGCCGCTGCCGTGCAGGCGACGGGCAAAGTCGTCGTACTGCGAGTTGGCCAGGGCGTTCATCGGGTAGACGATGACGGCCTTGACGCCGGCGATGCCCCGCTCGCGCATGCGCAACGCCTCGGAGACGATGGGGATGCCGAAGGCGAAGGACTTGCCGGAGCCGGTGCCGGTGGCGACGACGACGTTGACCCCGGTCAGAATACGGCGGATGGCGTCGGTCTGATGGCGGTAGGGATGGACGGGTGGCGAGGTCGGGTTGTCGGGGTCGCGGCGGAAGATGGGCGGCGTGGCGGAGTGGAGCAGCCCCTCGGCCACCAGGGCCTCCAGCGGGTCACCAGGGGCGAAGGGACGGGAGAGTTGCACGAACGGTGGCTTCCACAAGAGCGTGCCGTCCCGCACCCGCTCCAGCACCCAGTCGCGGATCTGGGGGTTCTGGAAGCGCTGGAATGGACGTAGGTGAGATAGTCCTGTTGGACGGCGGAAAGGATGTCAAAGGGGTTCATTTAGGTCTCCTCAAGATATGCCTGGAGCCGCTCTCGCATCGCCTGGGCGTGAGGGTGATCGGGGAAGAGGGCCAGGAGGTCGTCCAGATCGCGGAGCGCCTCCCGGATGAGGTAGGGCGGCGCTCCGCCGGTCAGGGCTTCTTCGTACAGGTGCTTGGCCCGCTCCGTCTCCCCGGCGAGCAGGTGGTAGAGGGCCAGGTCGAGGGTATTGCCCCAATCCTGGGGCTTTTCGGCGTACGCCC
>JACIWR010000137.1 GCA_014360845.1 Anaerolineae bacterium | reverse complement strand
GATGTTGAGCACACTTTCCACAATCTCACTTATTGCCACCGGTGTCCGCTGCGGGGGTGTCTCCCTGGCCTCCAAACGCGAGAGGCTGAGCACGTCTTCGATGAGCATGCGCAGGCGGTCGCTCTCTCGCTCAATAATCTCCAGATAACGGGCGCGTTTCTCCGCCTTTCCGTGCTTGAGCAGGGAAATGTACATCTTGATGTTGGTGAGAGGGGTGCGCAGCTCATGCGAGACGTTGGACACGAACTTCGACTTGAGGCGGTCCAGCTCGCGCAGGCGAGTGATGTCCCGCAGAACGGTCACCGTGCCCATCACCTGTTGGTCTTCGCTCAGGATAGGGGCGGAATGGGCCTGTAAGGTGAGCTTCTCCAGTCGCTGATAACGCTCGCAGGCAAGGCAGCGAATCTCCGGCGACTCCTCGCTCTGGGGCAGGTGGGTCTCCTGGCAACGGGTGCCGGGCATAAGCCAGCACAGTATACTCGCTTGCCCCCAGGCAGGGCATTCCTGCCGGGAGCATTGGAAATCTTCCCAGCAGTTCGTTTTCAGGTTCTGTTTGGGGGAGGGTATTTCGAACTCCACGGTAGAAGCTTGTGCAGTACGCTGGGCTATCTTGCGCGCCAGGAGGCGCAGAGTGCAGCCGGTCTGCTCGTCCTCGGCGATGCGCTTGCCTTGCAGGTCCTCCAGACGGAAGCCGAGGAGTTCCTCGGCGCGGGGATTCGCCATGCGCATGTATCCGTGTCCGTCGGTGACGATCAGGCCATCGGCCACGCTGTTGAGGATGGCCTCTATCTCGCGATTGGCTTTGCGCAGTTGTTCGCTGATCTCCCTCTGGGCGCGTTCCCGCTCAAACAATTCCTCGATGGCCAGGTTCAGGTCGCGGGTGCGTTCGGCCACTCGCTCCTCTAACTCTTCGGCATGGGTCTGTACCGCCTTGTACAGGGTGGCGTTTTCGATGGCCACTCCTACCGAGGCGGCAATAGAGGACAGCAGTTCCAAATCCTCGTTGGTGAACTGCCCGCCGATTTTGTTCAGCACCTCGATAGCTCCGATAGTCTGGCCACGCACGATCAAAGGGACACATAGGATGGACCGCGTGGTGAAGGCCATCTCGCTGTCCACTTTGGAGTAGAAGCGGGGATCGCGCGATACATCGGGCACAATCTGGGGTTTACCTTCTCGCACCACTGCGCCGACCACACCGGTTCCGGCCGGTACCCGCAGATTGGAGATTCTCTGCCATTCGTCGTTCTGCAACGAGACGCGGAAGACGAGATCGCCGGTCTCCTCATCCACCAGCAGAACGGAGCCGGCTTCCACATTGAGGATTTGATTGACGCCCTCCATCGTGCGCTCCAACAGGCTGTCCAGGTCCAGTGTGGAAGTGATGGCTCGCCCGATGTCGTTGATGGTGGACAGTTCCTGGGCTCGCCGGGTGGCAGCTTGGTAGAGCTGGACATTGTCCAGGGCGATAGCTATCTGCTGAGCGAAGGAGCTCACTGCCTGCACATCGGCCTCGGTGAGGAAGGGAGCTGTCACGGCGAGGAGGCCGTGCACCCGATCTTTGATGAGAAGGGGAGCGCAGATGCAGGGTTCCTGGCCGAAGACTCTGCTCGCCGGGGGCCACAGGTCGGCATCGGGTTGCAGGCTGAGGACGAACCTGGCCTGGCCCCTGGATACCACCTCTTCAAAGGTGGGTATCGCTTTCAAGGGAATCTGTGTGCCGATGAGCTCCTGGTCCAGGGCCTGATCTTCGGAGGCCGGGGTGAGATGTTTCAGGGTTAAGTGCTGACCCTCTTTATCCAGGGTAGCTATGGCGGTTTGAAGGCCCGCCCGGCTCAGTTGCTCGGACAGGGCGGTGAACACATCCTCAGCTGTGTGGGCGCTCTGCAGGGCCAGGGCGGCAGCGTTCAGCGGGCGGAGGATGCGCTCCTCCCGCTTAAGGGGCGTCAAATCCCGCAGGCAAAGGCAGGCCACCTGTTTTCCGTCCCATTCTTTGCAGGTTTTTGCGAATGTGATTTCGACTTTCAGTCTCTGGCCGTCTTTGGCGATAAGGGTGACCTCGCGGCGCATAGGGGGAGCCTCGTTTGAGCTGGATAACGCGGCTAGTTCCTGGTGAAATTCTGAGGGGAAGAGCCAGCGCATGTCCATACCGACGAGCCCGCCCAGCGTATAGCCCGTCAATTCAGCCGCCTGGGGATTGGCGTGGATTATGCGTAATTCATCGTCAATGAAAAGTAGAGCGTAGGGATAATTTGTGATTAATTCCTGACAGCGATGCGCGGATTGCTCTGCGGCGGCTTTGAGCCGTGCGTTCTCGACGGCCATGCCTATCTGCTGCCCTACGGCCCGCAGAAAAGCTTTATCCTCTTCGCGAAGGGGACACTGCCCGCGAGCTAAAGTCACCAGCAAACCCAGCGGGCGATCGCCGGCCGATAAGGGGATGCCCAGGTAGTATTCCCAGCCCTGGGCGGCCAGGAGAGTCAGTTCGGGATAAGGCGACAAGTCGTCGAGCAGCAGGGGCGCTTCCAACTGCGCGGCCAGATGGCCCCGTTGGGTTTTGACGTCCACCGTCTGCCAATGGGCTAGGGCGTCCGTCTCGATCCCTTGAGAGGCCACCAGGCGCAAGGCGGAGCCCGCCTGATCCAGAAGCATGAGCCAACCCCCCTCCTGGGCCAACACCTCCCGGAGTACCTGGTCGAGTACTTGGGGCAGCGCTGCCGTCAGGTCAGGCGTTTCGCTCAGGGTTTGGGTGGCGGCATGCAGCGCGACCCATCTGTGGACGGCGCTGTGATCTGTTGGCTGAGGGGACGATAATCTGCTCATACGACTCCCCGAAGCTCTCAATCGGCGGTGGAATCGGTGTCGAATTGGTATGTCGGCAAAATTACGGTGAACGTGCTGCCCACGTCCACCTTGCTCTCAACGACGATTCGCCCTTCGTGTGCCTCTATGATGCCCAGGGCGATGGACAAGCCCAGGCCCACGCCTTGCTGCTCCATGTGGGCTCGATCTACCTGATAAAAACGCTCGAAGATTTTGGGTATCTCGGCAGCGGGCAGCCCGATTCCCGTATCCTGGATGGCCACGTAGACCTCTCCCCCTTCGCTCCAGGCCTTGATCGTGACCTCCCCGCCCTCTTTCTTGGAGAACTTGATGGCGTTATCCAGGATGCGACCCAGGGCATTGGAGAGGTACACGGGATAACCTCTCACAGGCGGGAGGGACGGGTCCAGGTCCAGGTGGAGAGTAACCTGGCGGCTATCGGCTGCCTGGCGGTAGTCGGAAACCAAAGTGCGCAAGATGAATTTCAGGTCCACCGGTTCACTGGCGGCCTGGATGGTGGCGGATACCTCGCCGGTGTCCAGGGTGATGAGAAAGACGAAATCCTCCACCAGCTTGCCGATGCGGTCGCCGCCGGAGCGGATGGCTTCCAGCGCCTCCTGGAGGATTTCCGGTTGCATGAAGGCCGTGTCTTGCAGGAGCAGGTTGGTGTAACCCTGGATGTAGGTCAGGGGTGTGCGCAGTTCGTGGGGCAGGGCGTCGAGGATGGCTTTTCGCAGCTCTGCTTTTTCTGCCTCCGTTGCGGCGCGGACCTCGGCCATGCGCTTGAGGCGAGCTTCTACTGCGGTGAGGAGGTCTTCGGTATCGAAGGGCTTGGTGAGGTAGTCATCCACTCCCAACTTTTTACCCAAACGAATATCCGACCGCTCTCCGCGGGCGGTCAGGAAGATGAAAGGGATCAGCGCCCATTGGGGATTGCGCCGCACGGCCTGGTAAAAGTCATATCCGTCCATGGTGGGCATGGCAATGTCGGATAGAATCAGGTCGGGTACGAGGGCATTTAAGACTTTCAAGCCCTCGGAACCATCGTTCGCTGCCCATACCTCATAGCCGTTCGTTTCCAGGATGTCCTGGATCCCTTCTCGCATGTGAGTATCATCTTCCACTACCAAAATGCGGTAGGTCATTGTCATTTGTCCTCCTTCGATCGCCCAGGCCAATCAAGGGCCAATCTCCGGAGAGAATGGCCCGCGCTGCTGGGTGAATGGAATCACCGTACTTTGAGGATGTGTAGGATGGGTGTTCTCTGAACCGAAGTCTGGCGACTGCTATCGCTCTTCCCGTCGGCAGATGCCCACGATCGCCGCGCCAGGTCGCCAGGGCCCCAATACCGGGATGTCTCACGGGACGTGATGCACCAAAAAAGGGGAGAAAGACCGATCAGTCCTTTTCCCGTGGGATGTCCCAATGGGTATGACCTTTGTTATTCTTTGGCTTTGTGCTCGCCCGAATTCCCGTCGCCCGAATCGGCGGTTGTCTCGGCGATGTTTTGCAAGATCCACCTGTCTATGATGTCCTTGCGGAAACGCCAATGGGCTCCGATTTTGGCTGCTGGTAACTCGCCGCGCTGGGCCATGTGATATATTTTGGCCCGGCTCATTTTCAGGTATTCGGCTAATTCGTCTACGGTGAGGATTTCGGACATTAGTGTATTCCTCCTGGGCTGCTGAGTTTGTGCAGTTTCATCTTTCGTTGTCAATTGTTATTATATGTTATAAATGGTTACCCGTCAACCCCAATGGCTTTCAGCCTGGGGTGCCCGGGCCCGGTTAACCGGCGCAAAGCGTTTCAGGTATCGCCAGAGACGCGCTGTTCCAGGAGCCTGGCGATTATCCTGGGGAAGGAGTCAATGCTGAACGGCTTAGTGATGTACCCGCTGCATCCGGCCTCTGTAGCGCGCTGGATGTCTTCGGAGGCATTGCTGGCGGTGAGAGCGATGATGGGAATTAACTTCGTCTCGCTCCGCTTTTTGAGCATCTTCGTGACCATGTAGCCGTCAATATCCGGCAGTTGAATGTCCATCAGGATCAGGTCCGGTTGTTCGCGGATGGCCAAATCGAGTCCCTCTTGCCCGTTCTCGGCGGTGAGCAGGCGGTAGCCCTGGGATTTGAGAATGGTTTCGATTAAGCGCCTGTTGAGCAAGGCGTCGTCTACGATCAGTATTTTCTCGCGAGCCATGGGTCTTGATGAACTCCTTCCTGGACGGACTGTTGTTTTCTCTGCTTTATTTATGACCGTTTAGCAGGTGGTGAACCTTGTTTTGCAGGTCGAGAGTGCTTATTGGCGGGCAGAGACAATCGTCGGCGCCGTGTTCAGCGGGCATGGCTTGGCCCTGGGACGGTTCGCTGATCAGGAGTATTTTCAAGGATGGCACAGGAGACTTGCTTTTCATGATCTGACAGACGTGGGCGATTTTTGTGCCGGCCAGGGCTGCATCCAGGATGACCAACTCGGGCTTGAACAGAGCCAGTTGTAAGCCGGCCTCAATGGTGTCGGTGGCGGTGATCACTTCGTAAGGGCGTTGGCTTTCGCGCAGGCTTTTGGCGATGAAGTTGGCCGTCTCTGTTTCCTTGCTCGCGATCAGTACTCGCCGGGTGTTGGACTCAAAGAAGTCCTCCAAAATCGGCATTCCGCTCTCCTCGAGAAAGTCGTGAAAATCGCCTTTGCGGATGCGGTAGTGACCGCCTGGCGTTGTGTAAGCTTTCAGTTTGCCGTTTTTGACCCAGCGGAATACCGTCACCGGTGACACCTGGCAATAGCGGGCCACATCTCCTGTGGTCAGTAGATCATCTTCCATGTTCATCCCTCCGTTTGGGGATTGGGGCAAGAGGGCTTTGCCGATCCTGTTTAACGGTGACTGCTCAGTCGTGGTCGCCTGTGCTGCGTGATGCCTGGAGGGCATAGGAGTATCGGGGCTCTGGCCGCCAAGGTTTTCTTTAATGCAGAGTACAGTACCCATTTGCGCTCAAGACATGCTGAGCACAGGGGGCATGGTCGCCACCACTGGCTTGAGCAGTTATTATTTAATGTTAGTAGCGAATGCAACTCTTGTAACATTATAGCAGAAAACCCATGGGCCTTGCGTAAATCGCTCGTAAAACGACGTGAATTTTCTGTAAAAAGTGCATTATCTATTGCTTGTGTGGGAGGTGTCGGGTCTGTGGCCTGGCGGTGATAGCCCGCCGTTCGGTTCCGCCCACGGCGCGCTGGGCACGAAGCCCGTGACCCGCTTCTCGACGCCCTCAAAAGCAGGTGATCTCCCGCATCCGCGTCGGGCCACGGGCCCGAGCTACTGAAACACGTACTTAACTGCACGGGTCGAAATCTGTGAATCTCCGCGAACTCTGCGTGCTCTGCGGTGATAAAGAAGGCATTAACGTATCTTCTCAATAATTTGGGGTAGGGGCAGGTCTTGCACCTGCCCGCCTGGGCGACCGCAAGGGTTCGCCCCTACATTTTGAGAAGATACGCATTAACGCAAAGGGGGTGATTACCCCAAAGCACGCCCTTGCGAATCCGCCGGTGTATGGTATAATCAGTCCATCAGCAAGAGGACAAGAAGGGAGTCGCGATGCGTTACGAAGCCGTGATCGGGATGGAAGTCCACGCACAATTGCTTACCCAGTCCAAAATGTTCTGCGGCTGCCGGGCGGAGGTGTTCGGTGCAGAACCGAACACCCTGGTGTGTCCCGTTTGTCTGGGCATGCCCGGCGTCCTGCCGGTGATCAACCAGAAGGCCGTTGAGTACACCATCATGACCGGGTTGGCCTTAAACTGCCAGATTTCAGAGTTCTCTCGCTTCGCACGCAAGAATTACAACTATCCTGATCTGGTTAAAGGTTACCAGATTTCCCAGTATGAATTACCCCTTTGCTATGATGGTTGGCTGGAGATTGTAGTAGATGGCACGGCCAAGCGCATCCGCATCGAACGGGTACACCTGGAGGAGGATACCGGCAAGCTGTTCCACCGGGGTGAGTACAGCTTGGTGGACTACAACCGCTCTGGGGTGCCCCTTATGGAGATCGTGAGCCGGCCTGACATGAGGTCGGCTGCTGAGGCCTATGCCTATCTCACCAAACTGAGGCAGATTTTGCGCTATCTGGGGGTGAGCAGTGGTGATATGGAAAAAGGCGCGATGCGCTGTGAGGTCAATGTTTCCTTGCGCCCCGTGGGGACGGAGGGCCTGGGAACCAAAGTAGAGATCAAGAACCTGAACTCTTTCCGCTCCGTGAAGATGGCTCTGGAGTATGAAATTCAGCGGCAAGCGGAGATTCTGGAGCAGGGCGGTACCATCGAACAGGTGACCATGGGTTGGGACGAAGAGGGCCAGCGAACGGTGTTGCAGCGGAGCAAGGAGTTCGCTCATGACTATCGCTATTTCCCAGAGCCGGACCTGCCACCGTTGGAGATCAGCCGGGCCTGGGTAGAAGAGCTTCGCTCGCGGCTTCCTGAGCTGCCGGATGCTAAACGGGAGCGGTTTGTAACCCAGTACGGCCTCTCGGCCTATGACGCGGAGGTCCTGGCGGCGGAGCAAGAGGTCGCCGATTATTTCGAGCACTGTGTCGCCTTGTACCCGGAGCCCAAGACGGTGGCCAATTGGATCAGTGGGGACCTGTTCCGCCGGATGAAGGAGGCGGGGCTGTCCATCACCGAGATAAAGGTCGGTCCGGAGGCTTTGGCTGAGTTGTTGAATTTGGTGAAAGACGGGACGATTAACCTAAACACAGCGCGGCAAGTGTTCGGTCTCATGCTCGAAAGTGGGCAATCCGCCAGGGAGATTATTGCCGAACGGGGGCTGGCGCAGATTAGCGATACGGCGGAGCTGGAGCGTGTGGTGGAGGAGGTGCTGGCCGCCAACCCCGCCCAGGTTCAACAGTACTTGAGCGGCAAGGAAGCGGTCGCGCGTTGGTTGATGGGACAGGTCATGAAAGCTACACGGGGTCAGGCCAACCCGCAGGTGGTGAGCCGCTTGTTGACCGAGAAGCTCCAGGCCAGGCGAGGGTCGGTGGAGAGGGGTGAGGAGGACAACGATCCGCGTTAAGCGGGGAGAGTTTACGCGCTTCTAAAACACCCGTGGGTGATCCACCCACGGGTGTTTTGATGGGCTCACTTGATCAATGCCAGTGGAGTGACTACTCAGCCTATGCTCCAAGTCCCCGTCCCGGGGACGTTCCATGCGGCAAGACGCTGTCTTTTGCGCGGTTTTCTCAGCCGAGACGCCCCCGGGACGGGGGCTACGAGCCTGGGGAGGACAGTGCGCCTGCTAGCCTGAGTAGTAACCCAGTGGAGGGGTCTTTGCCCTCTCGAAGCGGGGCACACGCTCCGGGCGAGTAAGGCGGTGGCTATGGAAAGTGCCCTACCTGGGATGCGCTGCTATGATTTGGTCGTAAATGTCCGCGCCGTTCTCGTAAGTAATCCAGCTCTCCGCCTGAGCCAAATCACGGCGGAAGCCATCCTCCAGGGAGATACCCGTGGCCTCTTCGACCAGCCTGACCGCGCGGGCGGCGTTGGCGATCACGTAACGCGGCTCCAGGCGGCTCAGGTCCTCGAAGAACCAGCCGCAACTGGTGTACATGGCCTGACGGAAGTACTGCGCTTCGAGCATGGTCAGCAGGCGACGCGACTCGTCGGTGGTCAGGGCTTTGGCGGCGTACTCGTGGAGCAGGGCCTCACCGCTCATCTCGCCCAAAATCACGTGGATGTAGGCGTTGCGCAAGGCCCAGGGATCGCGCACCCGGTCTTTGGTCTCGCTCAGGTACAGGGCATCTATCCCCCCGGCCAGCCGGTCCAGCGCGGTGCGCAGTTGTCCTTTCCACTTGCTCATCCCCGGTGTACAGGTGCATCCCTTATTCCAGCGGTCTACCCCGTGCCCGCAACTCCAGGAGCTATCCTCGACGATTTTCACCTCCCCTGCAGGGGGGTGTTCTTGGAGGTGTCGCGCCGGATAGGTAACGCGGAAGCCGGCACGCTGGGCCTCGACGGTCAGCAAGTCATGGAGGAAGTGCTCCCGGCCCGGTTGATGGTGCCCGAAGGTCTCGCCATCAAGAGCGATCAGGTATAGACGGTTGGCGTTGTTCTTGTTGATAAGACACCAGTGGATGAAGTTGGCCGCGTTCTGGGTCATATCCTGGTCGAAAGCCACGCGGTTGGAGAGTTCCTCGTCACGCAGGAAAATCGCTATCTTGCGATTCAAGGGCAGATGCACTTCGTAGTAGCGGATGCTGTCGGCCCAACCGCCATCGGGCAGGTGTACCTGATGGGGACAGAGGAGGGTGAAAGTGATGCCTTGTTCGGCCAGCACCTCCAGGGTCTCCGTGTCTACCGCCATCTCCGGTAACCACATCCCCTGGGGGTCGCGGCCAAAGCGATGCCGGAAATCGGCGATGCCCCAGGCTATCTGGGTCTCCTTGTCGCGGCGGGTGGCCAGGGGCAGGATGGTGTGGTTATACGCCTGGGCGATGGCGTTGCCCACTCCGTGACGGGCCACGTTTTGGTGGTCCGAGTCCAGGATGCGCTGATGGGTGGCGGGGTCGTAGCCCTCCAGCCAGGTGGCCAGGGTGGGGCCCAGGTTGAAGCTGATCAACTCGAAGTTGCCCAACTCGGCGTTGGGCCGGTAGCACTCAGCGTTGACCTTCTCGTTGAAGTTGGCGTATGGCTCGGCGCCCAGCTCGGGCGCGATCTTGCCACTGAACGGGTCTTCTCGCGGTGGTTGATAGAAGTGAGCGTGGATGCAGAGTTCTTTATGATTCAACGTTGATCCTTTGCTGACCAGCACCGGTCATTGGGATTTTGATGAGTGTTGCCATGGTACGTGTAGTTTAGCATCACTTAGCCGCTCTGTCAAGCAGCGCTTGAGCTTCTACGTCAGTTGTGCTATACTAAGTCAAAATTGCAGGCTCCGGGTCGGTCGTGGCGACAACCCAAAACCTGGAACCCGAAACCCGAAACCCCAAACCTGTAACCTGAAACTCGCAACTTTGAGCTTTGCACTCAGAACAATTCAGGGAGGAAATCCATGGTCAGTCAAGATTTGCTGGACATCCTACGCTGTCCCGCTTGCGTGCGCAACGGCCCCGAGGCCGGACTTCTGGACTTGGTCAAGGAGACCTGGCTGGTCTGCCGGGACTGCCAGCGTAAATATCCCATCCGCGACGACATCCCCGTGATGCTCATCGAAGAGGGGGATAAGTACGTCAACGTACCGGTGGAGGAATTGGGCACTCCATAACGCTTTCTTCGTGACTACTCAGCCTA
>JACIWR010000136.1 GCA_014360845.1 Anaerolineae bacterium | reverse complement strand
CCGCGCCGCAGCGTCAACGCGGCGCAATAGAGAGATGCATTTCACTTTTGGAGGCGCGTTGTTGCTGTGCCCTGGCCTCGGAGACCTCTCCCATCCCCTCAGAATATGGTAGGCGCGGTTTCTTACCGCGCAACCCCGGTCACGACAGTGTGCCTTCGCGGTGCTAGGGGCTCCCTGTCCGCAAAGCTGGGAGAGGATCTACCCGGTGTTAGGCGTACTCACGGAATGGACCTATGCAGACGATGAACTACACTTTGCCACTACCCCACGCACAAAGAGTGCAAGCGGAACGAAGCAAATCAGCCCCATCACAAAGATCACTATGACATCGGCTACCGCGAATGGTGCTGTAGTCAAGAATGGCTGCAAGAGCAAAAAGAAAATCAGCCCAATGAATAGCATACTGCCTTGAAAGAGCAATCCCAAGCCAGTCACGTATCCAAACTCTTTACGCTGCCAAAGCAGGATGCCGCCAATGATCCAAGCGGGTGTGGTCAAGAAATCCGAGATGTTGACCGCGAGTTCTGTTTCGGCAGGCAAGACCCCACTGGAGAGAGCATTGACTACAACACCGATAACCCGCAAGAGGAACAAGAGACCAAGTCCTGCTAAGACTCCCCCAGCAAGCTTCTCTGGCACGGTGCCACCAAGCCTTTGGTGTACAGCTTTTCCGTCAATGTTGGTGACCAAACCAGTGAGGGTGTAGACACTCAACATAGCTATAACGAGATGTAATAGAAATACCCAGTTGAGAGGCATAGCAAAGACATAGGCTATGTAATTGTATAGCACAAAGAAAAGCGCGCCCGGCCAGCAGAGTAGCCCGATTAGTTTGCTCCGCCATGCTAACCACATTGAGCCAAGCAAGATTGGTAGCCCGATGCAGAGGTTGACCACGTCATTGGACACGAACGCCCGAAGTAACCCTTCTGTCGGGTAGACGCTGGTGCGGTACAGAATTCCAGCAGCGGACGCAACCGCCATAAGAATGGCGATGAGTAAAGAGAAGAGATAGATTAGTGCAAGGTTGCGCCTGATTGGTAAATTCGTATGGTGGTCTTGATTTGTATTCATATCTTTCAACTCCTTGCACTTAGGGAAAGTGCGCCTAACAGTGTGACTCACCTACCGCCGGGATGGCAAGACACAACTGCGAACCAGAGCGATGGTTGGCAAAGCGCGCCCGTTACCATCCCAGACAAAGAGAGATCGGGTGCAGCCGTTGCTAGCCCCGCTACTATGCTTATTCCTACGGTTTCGTTGAAGAGTGTTTCTCCAAGAACGCTATGACTTCCGACCTGACTCTCTCCTCGTGCCCCAGCAACATATGCCCCCCGCTTTCAATCGTGACCAGCTTTGAATCAGGAATTCTTTCTGACATCCGCTGGGCGTTCTTGTAGAGTGCCAGTGGATCGTCTATGGCGTTGATTATCAGCACTGGCACTGTGATTTCTTCCAGCGGATAGCCTGTGTTGATATCCGGATTCGAGATGTACATATCGAAGAGTGCACCATCGGCGCGAGGACTGACAGGCAAAATGGTTTTCATCACCTCAGTCACGTCAGCTTCGTACTCGGGAGTCAACTCGAATCTCTCCGGCACACCCATCGTTGACCTCATACTCGAGCCGAAATATGTGGTCACCAGCCAGAAAATTAAATCGGACTTGAAGAGCACCTTTGCCACTGGTTCTGACGGTAGAGCGGCCTCCGTCTGTCCCGGGGCATTTGAAGAGAGAAGCACCAACGCCAAACAGTGGTCAGGATGTCGTAAGGCAAATTGAATAGCGGAGGTCCCCCCAGCGGAGGTGCCGAAAACCGCAGCCTGTTGGATGCCCAGAGCATCGAGCAAACACTTGTATGCATCGGCCTGTAGGGCGGGCGAGGCATCATCTGGAAGTGGAGTGCGCAGATAACCGAAGCGAGAGGGAACAATCGAACGGAATTCCTCTCCTACATTCCCGCGTGCAACCACAAGACCTTGGTCAAACCCGCCAAAGATACCATGCACCACGAGCACAGGATAGCCTTCCCCAGACGTCGCGTATTCGATGCGGCCACAATTCGTTTCGATGACTTGGCTGCCGCCGCTTTGTAACCGCTCCTGGGCAGTACGGATGTCGCGTCGAAAACGCGCGTAGAGCAGCATTGCGACTACTACGATGGTAACAGCCAGCGCACCTGTAACCAGCCAACCAATCTTCAGATTCCCCATTCTGATCTCTCCTGTCCACAGAGACTTCTGCTACCGCGCGCGGCTAACGGTGGCAGCTTACCCGCGCGGCCAGCCGGGCGACGCGCCTCCGCTACAGACCTCGACGGCAGGCCCAACCAACTCCACAACCAGGCATGATAGCCGCGTCCGCTGGTCGGGTAGCCAGGGGACATTGCTGCCCCCTTGGCCCCCTAAGAACCGTGAGTGCGACTTTCACCGCACGCGGCTCAAACCGCTCAAATGCCTTTTTCACAGGACGCGCTGCACCAGGTTTTGTCCTGATGCAACTTCACGATATGTATTGAAGACCACACCCGTGTCGCCGTTCCCGGCGACTAACGCGGGCTCGCGCCAGGAAGTCCTTGCGGCTGCTACTTTGTCTACGAATTCCTGTGTCGGTGTCGCCATCAACTTTCTCGTGACGAGACACCTGTCGGAAGTCTGCACCCTTTCGGGTCGGGTATCCCCACTCCCGTGGCCCTATCCGCCCCATTATAGAGCAGCCCTCGCTTCCTCCACCATCCTTTACCCGCTGCCCTATCAGCGTCCCTTACGGTTCGTCTTCCTACTAATGGGAAGCAACGGGCTTACCACGGACTGTCCTGAGCGAAGCTGAAGGATTCCGCTCGTGTACCCGCCCGGGTTAGAGCCTGTGCTGAGCCCGCCGAAGCATCCCTCCTCATACACCGGGGGCGCAACATCTGCGATAGACGCTCGCTCACCGCCTATTCCTGACCCCTCACCCTTGGTCCAAGCGTTTCGGCTTGGCGGACCGTTCAGCACCTTTCGCTTGCTAACTCTCGATGCTTACGGGCGACGCACTCCTGGGTAGAGCCTGCCGTGAGCCGCGTCGAAGGGGTAGGTTGGCAGAACAACTGGTTGTATCATTCTTTCAAGGTACAACAGCTACACGAGCAGCTTCGTGTCGCACCAACCGTTAGTTAGACGTATTGCACACCGCCCGCTATCCTGACTTGCGCTTGAGCCACGCATCCGAGGTGACCGTCAGCCTATCACTGCTTCACCACACGCCTTGCGCTCTCAGTTCCTCCATCGCGGCTTTGTGAATCTCGATCAACTGTGTGATGTCCTCATCCGTGTGAGCTGTGCACATAAAACCATGACGGGGTGAAATGTGCAGCCCATTCTTGCGGTACAGCAGCCTCAAGCCAACGCTCGCTGTCGGGTCCCCCCGACGCGCATCCCGGACGTCATTGACCGGTCCACGCAGGGTGTGCATCCAAAACATGGAGCCAACACCGGTCGCTGTCGCCGGAAAATCCTCTTCCTGAGCAAAGCGGTTGATCTCGGTCCGAAAGCGCTCACCCATCGCGTCCATTCTTGCATAGAGTTGTGGTTCTTGGCTCAGGCGTCGTAGAACAGCAGTCCCCGCCGCTATAGTCAGCGGATTCCCATTGAACGTCCCTGCCATCAGGATAGATCCCGGTTCCATATCATATTCCATCAACCGCATTGCTTCAGCAGTGCCCCCCACCGCCCCAAAGGGAAGACCACCACCGGCGACCTTGCCATAGGCACTCACATCTGGTATTACTCCGTAGAACTCCTGCGCCCCGCCGGGAGCGAGACGAAAGCCGGTTATTATCTCGTCAAAGATGAGAAAGGCCCCGATCTCGCGGGTGATTCGGCGTAACTCGATCAGGAATTCCTTGCTAGCCGGAATGGTGCCACCGGCGCCCAGTACAGGCTCGACAATCACGCCGGCCAGTCGGGAGGCATAACGACGGATCTTTTCAAAAGCGGAGGGATGATTGTAGGGCAAAACAATCGTGTCCTTCCATGCTCCCTCGGCCAGCCCAGGGCTCTCGGGGATTACCGCCGGATCCTCGACCGGTCCACACAACTCGGCGTTCGGCCCCGGCCGGCCGAGGCTAACGGCCAGGAGATCATGCGTTCCGTGATACCCACCCTCGAATTTCGCAATCAGAGGTCTCCCCACCGTAGCGCGAGCCAGCCGTAGCGCGTACATAGTTGCCTCGGTCCCTGAGTTGCAAAAGGTCACCTTATCCACACCGGGAACCATGTCGCAAAACAGCTTGGCAAAGGCATACTCGTGCTCGTGGCATTGCCCGTAGTGGGTCCCGCGCGGCAACGCTTCCCTGATCGCCGTCTCCACCTCGGGCGGTGCATTGCCGAGGATCATGACCGAGAAGCCCAGCATAAAGTCCAGGTATTCGTTTTCATCTGCATCCCATATCCTGGCACCTCTCGCCCTCTTGACCACCATGGGGAACGGATCCGCCAGCCGGAAGAGGCTCCCGACACCCGCCGGCATGACAGCGCGGTTCTTCTGCCAGACCGAAAACGACTTTGGACTTTTGGCCCGTATCTCGTCGCGGTACGTGTTGAGAAGTTTCGCGATTCTTTCTTCGTCAGCCATTATCTGCTCTCCTTTCATCTGCATCATCCAGCCCATACCCGCTTTCGATCAACTCCACCAACCTCCGCGTAAAACGGGTCGCCGGAGCCCCGTCTACAACATCGTGGTCGAACATCACCGTCAGGTTGAGAATCTCACGCGGCTCAATCCGCCCCTCGATTACGGCCGGCTTCCAGGCGATGCTCCCCACCACCAGAGAGAGCGAGACAGGCGTTGTCGCGATCCCCCAGCCACTGTGGCCCTTGCCAAACATACCCACTGCAGTAACCACAACAGTACCTGACGCAGACACACGAATCGTCGGGTCACGACGCGTGGCTATGGCCATCAGAGCCTTGACCAGCTTGGACAGTGGCCACGGCAGGAGCATGGCAGAACGGAACCAATTGGGCATGCCTCTGCTCATCGGCACCGGCTCGGACTGTACCGCGCGGATCTCCTGGTGAATCTCCCGGTATGTCTTGCGATTGGCGGCCTGGATAATATGCCCCATCAGGGCGCGCTTCTCTCCCGCCTTCCGTTCGACCATCAGCCCCACGTTGACGTCGTCAAACATGACGAGTTGTTTGCGACCTTTCAGGTAGGCCTGCACTTCCTTGTTCTCATCTACAGCCCGGGCCAGGCAATAGACCAGGAAGCCGGTGAAGGAAAGGGCCTCACCAGTGCGCGCTTTGTGCTCGGCGATGAACTGCCGGGCGACCGTCACGTCCACTTCCAGCAGACCGTACATCCAATGAGTCGGACCGACCAGGTCGAGGGCATTCACCCATGCCCGACGCCCCGGTGAGAGATCGAGGATGTGATACGGTCCAATGTTCTTGCTCATGTTAGGTATCCCCCTTGTGAATCAGCAGCACAAAATGTGCCAATGGTCAGCCTCCTTGCTGAGTGCCGTGCCACTCCCTGAACGCTCAGGGCGACGCGGCCTTTTTCAAAACCCGGAGGGCCAACCCGGTGTGCAAAAGGCTCCACACCAGAGAAAAACTGCCGCAGACCAGGGCGGTCCACGAATAGTCGGGCATGTACAACCTCAGATAGCCGCGCCTCTTGCCCAGTAAAGGTTGTAGGGCAAGGGCTACCAACAGATGGGGGATCAGCGGGAGCAGAAGATAAAGCCCGCTCTTGCCTCCACTACGCGGGTGGCGCTCAGTATCCCCTCGCCGGTGACGGAGCAGCCGCAACGTGGCGACAACGCCGGCCAGTTGGAGAACCGGAATGAGCAGCAGACCCCGCAGTGCTCGGGGTATCATGTCAACAACTGGAACCGAAGCGGGCTGAGGCTGCTGGCCGGCGAGCAGAGCCGCCACACCCGCCCCGACCTCCGTCAGCACCGGGCTCATCCAATGATGAGAGGCGTTGAAAAGCAGGACCACGCCCTTCTTTTGCTCTGGTAGAAGCGCCATATAGGCAGCAAAGTCGGGGGTGGTGCCGTTATGCCAGACGAGCTTCGTCTGGCCGATGCTATCGGCGAACCATCCCATACCGTATTGCCCCAACGAAATACCCATAACACTAAAATCCGCCACCCCACGGTGCAACTCGGCGATACCGGCGTCCGAGAGGATCTGCACGTCCCCATAATAGCCCCCGTTCAGAAGAGCGCTCATGTAGCGGGCCATATCTTCAGCGCTGGAGATGAGCTGACCGGATGGAAGCGAACCATACGGGGTGGGGATATTGGGCGCGGCAAAAGGAAGGGCGAACCAGTATTGATGGCCCATCGCCAGGCCGTTCTGTTTCGCCGTGGTCGGTGAGGTATAGCTGTGGCTCATATCCAGGGGGGTAAAGATGTGTTTTTGGATGTAGTCTGCGTATGATTCACCGCTGGCGGCCTCGATGATCAGCCCCAGCAAGTTATAGTTCGAGTTGCTGTATTCGAAGGCCGAGCCGACCGGTCGAGTGAGCACGAGCTCTGACAAAGCGCGCGCCTGGCGCTCGGTGGCGTCCGGGCGATCGTCGAAATCGGCCAGTTGAATCTCCCCGGAGGACGTGGGCAGGCCGCTGGTCTGGTTCAAGAGGTGACGCACGGTCATTTGGGCAGAGGCCTGGGGATCTGCCACCCGGAACCAGGGTAGATAGCGCTGGACAGGGGCATCCAGATCAATTTTTCCGGCTTCGACCAGTTGCATCACCGCCAATGCCGTGAAGGACTTCGTGAGAGAGCCAATAAAGAAGGGAGTCTGTGGAGTTGGCACTTCACCATCCGGGCGGGCCTGACCAAAGCCGCGCAAGTGCACAATCTGATCGCCTTCGACGATGGCCATAGACACACCGGGTATCTTCAGCCGACGCATTTCCCCTTCGACATAAGCATCAATCGCATCGAAGGAAGCCCTGTTAGAGGTCGTCTTTGCCGAAGCAGTCCTGGCGAATAGGCTGCGGGCTACGGCCAGCGCGACGCCCACGCCCAACGATCCGAGGATGAATCTCTTTACGTTCATAGCTGTCCCTCCTGCTATCAGGGCAATCATCGGGTGGCGGACATGAAGGTCCTGACTGCCCGGATAACTTCAGCAGGCCGCTCCGTTGGCGCATTGTGGCCGGCCCGCTCGATAATCTCGAGATGCGAGTTGGCTATTTCGGCTGCCAGAGCCACCTGATGTTCGGGCGGAAATTGGAAGTCATCACGGCCTGCCATGACCAGAGTGGGCACCTTGATCTCGCCGAGGCGATCCATAACCGTCCAGTCCTGAAGCAACTGACCAAAGCCAAAAATGAGGGCCTCAGGTCGGAGCTTCATGCGCAACCCCAGAACCACTTCGCGTGCCAGTAGTAAGGGGCTGAGGCGGTGATAGTAGGCTCTGGCGAACTTCTTCATGGCCGGCACCATTTCGTGGGGTGCAATCTGCCCATTGAAGAAGCGCCGGGCCGTTTGCACCGTATCGAAGCTGTACCCTCGTCGCGCTAGAATCTCCGGTGCGTTCTCTTGCGCCCAACGGATGTCGCCGCACGTATCCACCAGCAAGAGGTGAGATAGACTTTGAGGATAACGGAGCGCATACTCCAAGGCCACCATCCCGCCAAAGGAATGCCCCAGCACCGCCCACTTGTCGAATCCCAGCGCCTGACGGAGCGCATCCGCATCCGCGGTAAGGTTCTCCCAGGTCATGGATGACACTTCCGCCCCCTCGGAGCGGCCATTGCAACGATGGTCATAAAAAACGAGGGTGAAGCGATCCGCACAAGGCCGGAAAGGCAGCATGGTCGAGTGATCAACACCTGGTCCACCATGCATGAGTACCAGCGGGTATCCTTGCCCGATGACTTGCACAAACAAAGAGATCCCTCGTATTGCCATGGTTGTCATTGGCTACTCTCCTAGCGAACGCCGCTCTAAATTGTCCCTAACGTGGGGTTGCACCCGCACCGCTTTAAAAACACAAAAAGGCACCTCCTCGGTCTGGCCTGCCCTTCGTGCGAGTTAGCCCGCTGACCGGTATCCACAGACGCGAGGTGCCTTTTACACAAAAAGCGCCGACCTTCTGAGCGGGACTCTCATGGTCGGCGCCTTCTGCAACTGGTATCTATGTAGCCTGTGCGGAGGGCCTGCGGCAGTACTGGCTCTCCACACCACCACGAGGACACAAGCTCAAATGTGCCCCTCGGTCAAGTGACCAGTGATTCAAGATTCAATCTTCTATGAATAGTATACCACAAAACGCACAAGATAGCAAGCTTGACAAGCGTCGGATTTGTGGTTATAATATGTACGTACAGGTTGGTATCAATGCATACCTATTTGTCCATTTGCTAGTACCCATGTTGTCGAGGATAGCACATGGAAATCACCGTCTCTAAAGATAGCTCCGTTCCCCTTCACACTCAACTGCTTAACGAGGTGCGTCACTACATTCTTTCCGGGCAATGGCCACCCGGCAGCCGCATTCCCTCTGAACTCCAATTACAGCAGCAGTTGCAGATCAGTCGCAGCACTATTCGGCAGGCCCTTCGCGCCGCTCAAGAAGGGCTGATCGAGCGTGTTCCGGGCAAGGGTACTTTCGTGGCGCGCTCGCTGGCCGATAAGAGCAACTCTCAACTCATCGGCTTCGTTATCTCTGAGTTTCGCACCACCTTTGAAGGCCAACTTCTCTGTGGCGCGGAAAATGTTACGAGAGCCCGAGGGTATCGCATCATTTTCTACCGCTCCAAAGCCGAGGTCAGCGAGGAGAACCGTCTGCTGGAGTTGCTGATGCAGGACCGGGTGGGCGGCATCATCATCTGGCCCGCCCTCGGCGGAGACGAGCAGAGTAGAGTGCTCTTTCGATTAGCTGCCCAGGGGACGCCTCCTCTGGCCTTGATGGACCGGACATTCCCCAATCTAGAGTGTGACTGTGTCTTGTGCGACAACTACGGCGGCGCTTACGCCGCCACCGAACATCTGATCGCACTCGGTCACAGACAAATCGTCTTTCTAAGCCGCCCCATTCTTCAGTTGCTACCCATAGCCGAACGGTTGCGAGGATACCGTCAGGCCCTCTTGGACGCCGGACTTTCTCCACTCCCGCCACTGCTGGTGGGGATACCCGATCATGAAATCACGGCTGAATATGCCCTCCGTACCTATACAGATGTCAACAATCAAGATGTTCGGGAGATAGCCCGCTACCTAGAAAGTCCACAACGAGCTACGGCTATCTTTACCATGAATGATCTCATGGCACTCCAGGTCCTTAGTGCCGCCAGGTTAGTGGGCCTGCGGGTGCCAGATGATTTTTCCTTGGTGGGCTTCGATGATTTGGACATAGTCACTCAACTGGAAGTACCATTAACCACGGTGGCACAGGACCCGCTGGCGCTGGGTAGTCGGGCGGCTGAAATGATTATCGAGCGCATAGAAGGATATAATGGGCCAGCTCGTCAAGTGGTACTGCCAACCCAATTGATGATACGGGCCTCCACTGCCCCACCCTCTCACTCTTAGGCACAATAGCCCATCAGACATCTCATGAGCCCGATCTTCGACAAATGAGTCAGGATTGGCCCAGACTTCCGAAGTTTGCGAGACTTCGGCAGCCTGGGAGAAGACGCAGTCTGCCGTGAGTGAAGTCGAGGAGAACTTCTTCATCGGCGTAGCAGAATACAAGTTTAACGAAAACCGTGTTCTTTGTCGCTTCGCCCCCCAAGGATGACGGATTGTCGAAACTAATCTGGCTAAGTGTTGGATTCCACCGCTGTTACCATACACATATAAAGACGAGAGGGCCCTCCCTCCCGCCAAGAAGTGAGGGGCCCTCTCTACAAGGAAAGGACATGTGTACTGAGGTGTGTCACAGTCACACCTTCAGGGCTCGGCATCGGTTTGAACCCCGGCGATGCGCAGGCTGGCAAATCATCAGGGACAAAGCTGGCTATGCTTCCAGGCGTAAGAAACGCTGCAGAACCAGTTCGGGATCGCCCGTTTCGATGGCCATCTCGATGGCTCCCTGGAGCCAATCGATGGCATGCTCGCCCCGATGCTGCCGGATGATGTCGCCGTACGTCCTGACCTGGGGGGAACGTTCCTGAGCGAATCGTTGTTCCACGTAGGCCCAGGCCAGATGGACGA
>JACIWR010000135.1 GCA_014360845.1 Anaerolineae bacterium | reverse complement strand
ATGGCGCGACATGTTGATGAGCAAGATTGACGAAGTACAACAGCAAGTGCAAACCGCTGTGGCCAAGCCTCTCTACCACTACGTCCTGTTCTGGCAGCACCCAGATCAAGAAGAACGCTGGGCCAGGGAGGATTGGGAAGGGGCCATCAATTACATTGACGCTTTCCTGCCCACCTGCGGCTTCTCCCTGGACGACGCCAGCCATGCGCGCTATGTGACCATCATCGGTGGCCCGCTGGGCGTGGATGAGAAGGCGGAACAGATGCTGCGGGACGCGGGTTGCAAGGTGGAGCGCATCGCAGGTAAGAGCCCGGCCGGCACGGCGCGCAAGCTCGATTCCATGGCCAAGAAGGGTCAGCGCTTCATCACCCCTGGTTTCGGCTAGACTCCCTTTCGTGTTCAACATTGATGAGGCGTCAGCCACGGTGCTGACGCCTCAATCTTGTATGGGCTATGATCAAAACGATGGACTTTTCCGAACCGTATCAAGTGCGCTTGCCCGTCTTCGAGGGGCCTCTTGATCTTTTGCTGCACCTCATTGAGCGGGAGGAATTGGATATAACTGCTGTCTCGCTGGCGCAGGTGACGGACCAGTACCTGGCTTATCTGGCTCAGATGGAAGAGCCTTCAGCAGAGGTGCTGGCCGATTTTCTGATAGTAGCCGCCAAGCTGTTGCTCATCAAGTCGCGGGCCTTGCTACCTCAGCCGCCGGGAGCTATTGAGACCGAGGAGGAGGACGTAGGCGAGGACCTGGCGCGCCAGCTCATTGAGTACAGGAAGTTTAAGCGGGCAGCCCAATACTTGCAGCAGAGGGAAGAGGCCGGACTGCGGGCCTACGTGCGGCTCGCTCCGCCGCCCCGGCTGGAGCGCCACCTTGATTTGGAGGATGTGACTTTAGAGGACCTGCTGGCCGCTGTGCGCCAGGCGCTGACCGTCCTGCCGCCCGAACCCCTGGTCCCAGAGGTGGTGACACCAGTTGAGGTCACCATCGAGGATCGAATAACGGTGATTCAGAGCAAACTGCGCGACAGCCCTCGCGTGAGTTTCAGCCGTTTGTTGAGCGAGGCACGCACTCGCCTGGAGATAATTGTCACTTTCCTGGCCGTCTTGGAGATGATCAAAGGGGGACAGATTGATGTGCAGCAGGAACGGCTCTTCGGCGAGATATTTATCCTCGCGAGGACCGCTCCGGCAGCGGAGTGAAGGGCGCCCGGCCTCAGTGGATTACAGTTTGTAGCGGCGGACGGCCCCGTCCGCCCAGAAAAAATGCGGGATCGGCAGATGAATCAGGTGCGAGGGCGTGATCTATCTCGTTGCCAGATGAGCCACAGGGCACATAACACGCCAGCGCTGTCCACCCCGAGGTCCCATAACTGCCCATGACGCCCCGGGACGAAGGTCTGGTGATATTCATCGCTGACGGCATACAATACGGAGATCAGTCCCGATACAATCAGCGGCCACAGTGCCCGCGGACCGCTGCCGCTCAGGGCTCGCCACCACAAGAAAGCGAGCAGAGCATATTCCAGGAAATGAGCCGTTTTCTTGAGGATCACGTCCAACCAGGGTTCTTCGAGCTGAGGCAGGGTTGATTGGTCGGAGGCGAGGTAGATGACCGCCATCCAGAGGAGTGGCGGCAGCCAGCGGAAAAGCAGGCGGCGCAGACGGGGGAGGCTTATCTGTTGGCTCATTTCTTTTCCCTGTCCCTGGCGATGATGTAAGCGCGCTCTATCTCCTTCACCCGCGCGTCCCAGTCGAATTCGGCCCAAATGCGCGCCTCGGCGTTGTGGCCGAGTTTCGTGGCCAGGGCGCGGTCGGTGAGCACACGTACCACTGCCGCGACAAAATCATCCACGTCGCCTGGTTTGGTGAGCAGTCCCGACTCGCCGTGGACGATGTATTCGCGGTTCATGCCTACTTTCCCGGTGACCACCGCTTTGCCCATGGCCATGTACTCAATCACCTTGCCCGCACATTTGGCGCGATTGATCAGGGTATCCCGATAAGGGTAGAGGGCCACATCCGCCGCGGCCAGGTAGAGGGGAACTTCCCTTTGCTTTACCCAGCCGGTGAAGATGACTCGTTCCTCCAATCCCAGTTGGCGCACTCGCCTCTCCAGGACGGGACGTCCATCCCCATCGCCGACGATGAGCAGCCGCACATCACCAACCTCTGCCACTATGCGGGGCAGGGCGTCGAGAGCGATATCGAGGTCGTTGCCGTGCGGAATGTGTCCCACGTAAATGGCCAGCAGAGCGTCGCCGATGCCCAGGCGCGCGCGAACCTCCGCCCGGCGCTTCTCACCGGCTGCTTTGCCCTGGCGCAGAAGCGAGTCCGGCCCATTGGGCAGGTAAACAACCCGCTCCGGAGGGACGCCGAAGCCCCACACCTGAGTTTGCAGCGTGCGGCTGGCCACGGTCACTGCATCGGCGTGGCGGGGGAGCCAGCGTTCCTGAAAATCGAAGAAACGTTTCCAAAACTGTGGATAAGGGTTTACATCGCTCCAGCCGCCCGTGCCTTCCCAGTCGTCGGTGTCCACCACCAACGGCACCCTTGAGAAAGCTGCCAGCCACATCCCAGCCAGCCCGGAATACCCTATGGGCTTGAAAATATGTACCACATCGGGGTGGTGGTGCAGGGCGGCGCGGGAGAGGCGAGGCGGATCGCACAGGAAAGAGAGAACTCTGGGGTTCGTGATGGTGAGTTCGCGCACTTGGACACCCTCAAGCTCGAACTCACGACCCGCCTCGGCAGGGTTATCGTAAGGCACCAGGAGAATGGTGACTCGGTGCCCGCCCTTGACCAGGGCCCGCGCCATGGGAAAAGCGCGCGCTCGAACAGTTCCTTTCGGAGTCCAGGCAAAAGGACCGATCATTACGATGTTCATTGGTGTGATCCCTAATCCTCGATAACGGAAGGTGGAGCACTCCCCATCGTTAAGGTGCATTTCACTTTGGGGCACACATGAGCGGAGCAAGCATTCTGAGCGGAGCGCAGCGGAGTCGAAGAATGCTTGCGGAGCGGTTGTCTCTTTCGACTCCCCCTCAGGATGCAATCCTTAATTTGCCCCCAAACTGAAGCGCACCCCGTTGAGGAGGCATTTGGGATTATACCCCAAAGTGTGGTATAATACAAAACGATTTTAATCCAAACCCACGTAATAAGGAGAGGTTGAGAAATGGGACCAGTGCCTGCATTTCAAATCGGCCCGATCACCGTGTATTGGTACGGGGTCATCATCGTCACCGGTGTATTGTTGGGAGCTTACGTGGCCAGCATAGAGGCCAAACGACGCGGCTTAAACCCGGATCACGTCTGGAACGGTCTACTTTTGTGTCTTATTTTGGGCATCATTGGCGCTCGATTGTATCACGTGTTCTCTTCGCCGCGAGGCGGGAGCTTAGGCTGGGAGTATTACCGCCAGAATCCCGCGGCCATTTTTCGGATTTGGGAAGGTGGCCTGGGCATCTATGGGGCGGTGGTAGGCGGCATCCTGGGCTTGTTGATTTACTCCTACGTCTCCAAGCTCAACTTCCTGCAATGGGCCGACTTAGGGGCGTTGGGGTTGGTCTTGGGGCAGAGCGTGGGCCGCTGGGCGAACTATGTCAACAAAGAGTTGTATGGCTATCCCACTACCTTGCCGTGGGGCATCACCATTCCCGCCGAATATCGCATTATTCCCTTCAATGATCTGACTAAGTATCCCCTGGATACCCGCTTCCATCCCGTGTTTCTCTACGAGTCCCTGTGGAACCTGGCGGGGTTCCTCCTGTTGTTTTACATCAGTCGGAAATGGGCGCAGCGGCTGTTAGAAGGGGATATTTTCTTCCTGTATCTCATCTGGTACCCCCTGGGACGTGCGATGATTGAGTCTCTGCGTCCGGATGCGTGGCTTCTGGGCAACATTCCGACTGCTCAAGTGGTGAGCATTATCACCATGGTTGTATCGGCGGCCATTATGCTGATCCGGCATCGCCTGGCGAGCACGAAGGTGGCTCCAGCTACCGAACCGGCGGTGGAAGAAGAGGAACCGGTGGATTCCGGCGATTAGCAGCTTGACATTTACACCGATGTTTGTTATAATCACCCTTCGTGGTTGGATACCTGCTAGATCCTAAAGGTTATTACGGGAGGTTGTTGTGGCTAATACCAGGTCTGCGTTAAAGCGCCTGCGCAGCTCCAGGCGTCGGCGAGAGCGCAATCGCATGTACCGCTCGCGAGCGCGAACACTAGTGAAGAAAGCACGTCTGCTCATCGAGGAGGGGCAGCTCGATGCGGCTGAGGAAGTGGTGCGCCAGGCCGTGAGTGCGCTGGACAAGGCTGCGGAGAAGGGCATCATTCACAAGAACAATGCGGCCCGCCGCAAGTCTCGACTCATGCGCTGGTTCAATCAGGCCAGGAGTCTGTAGAAACGTTTCGTTAACAGAGAAGGTTAGGAGACTGAGCCAGAGAAGAATGCGACATCTGGCTCGGTTTTTCTCAGGGGGTTCGGTTGAGAAGAACGGGGAACCGGGTCTCCGTTCCAAGCAACGAGGTGTTCTATGACGGTAGAAAAAGTGGTGATTATCGGCGGTGGTCCGGCGGGATTCACGGCGGGCATTTACGCGGGCCGCTCGCAACTGTCACCTGTGCTCATCGCCGGCCAGAGCCTGGGCGGGCAGATGGCTCTGACCAGTGAGGTGGAAAACTACCCCGGTTTTCCGGAGGGCATCAGCGGCCAGGAACTGGCTCAGCTCATGCAGAAGCAGGCGGAACGCTTTGGCACGCGCATAGTGATGGATCAGGTCACCTCGGTGGACCTGGCGTCGCATCCCTTCACGGTGAAGACTTACGGTGGTACGTACAAGGCCCAGACGCTCATCGTGGCCACCGGGGCGTCGCCGCGTAAGCTGGGCGTGCCGGGCGAGAAGGAATTCACCGGCCGGGGAGTGTCCTACTGCGCCACCTGCGATGGCTTTTTCTACACCGGACGACGAGTGGTCGTCGTCGGCGGCGGGGACTCAGCCGTGGAAGAGGCGCTGTATCTCACGCGCTTCGCTACCGAGGTGTATTTGATCCACCGTCGCGACCGCCTGCGCGCCGAGAAGGTTTTTCAGGAGCGGGCTTTCCGCAATGAGAAGATTAAATTCATCTGGGACTCCGTCGTCACCGAGATTATGGGCGGCGAGAGTGGCGTCACCGCTGTGCGAGTGAAAAACGTCAAGACGGGTGAGGAGTTCGAGCATCCTACCGATGGCGTGTTCATCTACGTGGGCAACGTGCCCAACACCCAGTTCCTGGCCGGCCAGTTGGAGTTGACCGACAGGGGCTACATCGTCACCGACCGCCGCTGTCATACCAGTGTGCCCGGCGTTTTCGCCGCGGGTGATGTGCAGGAGTGGGTCTTGCCACAAATCGCCACGGCGGTAGGCAGTGGCGCAATGGCGGCTATGGAGGCTGAGAAGTTCATCGCCGCTCTGGAGGACCGGGCTTATCCCGAACGTTCGGAGTAAAGTTGCTGATTTTGAGAGATAAGGAGAAAGGTTAACATGGTAATTACCAAAGACATGCCTATTGGCGAAGTCGTGCAAAAGCATCCTGAGACCGTGCAGGTCTTCTTGAGCCACGGTCTGATGTGCCTGGGTTGCGCCGTCGCTCGCTACGAGAACATCGAGCAGGGCGCTATGGCTCATGGCATTGACGTGGAGGCCTTGATGAAGGACCTCAACGCCGCCGTGTCCGTTGGGGATAACTGAGCAGACGTCGCAAAGCGTTGTATGAATCCGCGCGAGAACCCCGTCCTCCTTCGCGGGGATGGGGTTTTCGATTGCGGGGTGGCAAGTCTCTGCGACGAGATTAACCCTTGTTACGAGCGATGCCGAAAGTAACAGTCCAAGGAACACCGATTTTCTACGCCCGGCGGCTGGGGGGCGGGCAGAATCTGGTCTTCGTGCATGGGGCTGGTGGCAGCCACCAGATATGGCTACATCAAGTGAAGGCCCTGCGGCAGAGCAATGTATACGCGCTGGATTTGCCTGGTCACGGGCAGTCTGGAGGTGAGGGGCGAGGCTCTATCGGCGAGTATGGTGATTTCGTCGTGGCTTTCCTCGATGTTCTGGGCATGGACCAGGCGGTGATAGCTGGTCACTCGATGGGAGGAGCCATCGCTCTTGATTTGGCGCTGCGCTATCCCAGGCGGGTGGCAGGACTCGTGTTGGTCTGCAGCGGCGGACGTTTGCGCGTGGCTCCGTCTATCCTCGAGGGCATCCGCGACAATTTCCTGTCAGCAGTGAGCCTCATCGGGCAATTTGCCTACGGACCGAACGCTCCGCCCGAAGCCGTCCGCCTGGGACAGGAACAGTTGTCCCAGACGGCTCCGGAGGTGGTCTATCACGATTTTGCCGCCTGCGACGGCTTCGATGTCTTGGACCGGCTGGGGGAGATACGCTGTCCCACATTGGTTATCAGCGCGACGGCAGACCGGCTCACACCTCTTAAATATGGGACTTATTTGCAGGAGCATATACCCGGCGCGCGCCTGGTGGTGATCGAGGATGCGGGGCACATGGTGATGCTGGAGCGCCCGGAGCAGGTCTCTCAGGCCATTGGAGAGTTCCTCGGCGATTGGGCCGGGACGTAACTGAGGATAATGCGTCTTCGAAACTGGAGCCGGTAACGACGGCTACCATAGGGGGAACCCCGCCGCTGGTAAGCTGTCACCGACCCCTCGCTGCGTGAGAGGCTTGGGGAGCCCAGGTTGAGTTTGACAATACGGTCTCTCTCTGCTATACTTAAGACCTACCCGAAGAGGGTAGGGCAGGCTTTCCAGCCTGCCCGGACAGCCTGGAAAAGTTGTCACACGGTCTTAAACAAGCGGACTCAGGCAGGAAGCGCGGCTCCCTGCGCGGAGGGATGGCCGAGTGGACGAAGGCGACGGTCTTGAAAACCGTTGTGGCGGCAACGTCACCGGGGGTTCGAATCCCTCTCCCTCCGCCACGCCAGATATTCAATCGGGCGTATCTTCTCAAAATGTAGGGGCGAACCCTTGCGGTCGCCCAGGCGGGCAGGTGCAAGACCTGCCCCTACCCCAAATTATTGAGAAGATACAATCGGGCTTTCAATTGGGAGGGTGCCGGAGTGGCTGAACGGGGCGGCCTGCTAAGCCGTTGTACGCGCAAGTGTACCGTGGGTTCGAATCCCACCCCTCCCGCTGCTTTCCGGCGATACGGCGATGAGGCCGTGAGCCGATTTGGAAAATCTGCATATTAGTGATATAATATGCGTTACCATTGACAGTTCGTGCCCCCGTAGCTCAGTGGATTAGAGCGTCTCCCTGCGGAGGAGAAGGCCACACGTTCGAATCGTGTCGGGGGTACCTGAAGGCGAAAGCTCTGTCGAGGGCTTACTTTCGGGCGGGGATGACCTGCCCGCAGGCGATGAAAACTCCTGCCCGTTGGGGTTGGGAGTTTTTTCATATATGGAGGGCGATTTAAGATGAGCAGACTTACCCGCCGGCAATTCCTTCGCATAGTCACTACCGTGGCTGGGCTAACCTTTTTCGGTTCCGCCTGTCGTCCCCGGCAGGGGGCAGAGACGACTCAGCGCCGCCCTTCGCCACCTCCCGCTGATGACCAGGCTTACCTGGCCGTCGCCAGGGGCGCTGATCCGGCGACGATCACCCGCCGGGCGATCGCTGCACTGGGCGGCATTGAGCGCTTTGTGCGCGCGGGCGATGAGGTGATAATCAAACCCAACATCTGCGTCAACTACCATCCCCCAGAATATGCGGCGACGACTAACCCCACGGTCGTCGCTACCCTGGTCACCCTGTGCCTGGAGGCCGGGGCGCGACGAGTGCGGGTGATGGATATGCCCTTTGGCGGGACGCCAGAATCGGCCTATGTGGTGAGTGGCATTGGGGAAGCGGTGCAGGCTGCCGGAGGCCAGATGGAGGTGATGAGTCCGGTCAAATTCGCCCGCTTCACCATACCCGAAGGGCGGGACCTCACCTCTTGGGAGGTTTATCGGGACATCCTTGAGGCCGATGTGCTCATCAACGTGCCTATCGCCAAGCATCACTCGCTGGCCCGCTTGAGTTTGGGGGGCAAAAATCTACTGGGTGTGATCCGCGACCCCAATCAGATGCATCGCAATCTGGGACAGCGCATTGCTGATTTAGTGAGCCTGATTCGCCCCACGTTGACTGTGGTGGACGCGGTCCGTATCTTGGTCACGCATGGGCCAACGGGCGGTAGCCTGAACGACGTGCAACAGAGGGACACGGTCGTCGCCAGCCACGACATCGTCGCTGCGGACGCTTACGCTGCCACCCTTTTCACTCTGAGCGGGGCGGACATTGGTTACGTGAAAGCGGCTGCGGAGATGGGGCTGGGGACGATGGAGCTGGATGCGGTCAAAGTTGAGGAGATCAATGGGTGAGGGTGGTGGCGTGAAACGCGGGGCGGCGTTAGGATTGCTCATTGGGGTGTTGTTGCTGGTGGGATGCGGAAGCAGGCCGGTGGTGCTGACCGATTTTTTGCCCGGCGCGGGTGATCTGGCGGGCTGGGAGCCGGTCGGCGAGGTGCGGGTGTTCAACCGCGATAATCTCTACGATTTGGTGAACGGGCAGGCTGAGTCTTTTTTCGCCTACGGCTTCGAGCAGGTGGCCGTGCGCGATTACCAGAACGCGGCAGGGGCGATGTTGGGAATCGAAGTATGGCGGTTGGCGACCCCGGCTGACGCCTATGGGCTCTTCACGGTCAGCGTGGCCGGGGAGCCGGCGGCTGTGGGCAACGACGGCGATAGCGACCCGGGGCGCCGACTGGCTTTCTGGCAGGATCGCTATTACGTGCAGGTGCGCGCCCGCCAGGCAGTGGACGATACCACCATCAGAAGCTTTGCCACAGCGGTCGCCGCGAAGTTGCCCCCTGGCGGCAACCGGCCCGCGCTGCTGAATCGCCTGCCGCCCGAGGGCCTGGTAGAGCGCAGTGTCGTCTTTTTCCATGAGGAAATTTCTATCCTGGATGTCCTTTGGCTGGGGGGCGAGAATGTGTTGGGACTAAACTCTGAGACGGATGGCGTCCTGGCACGGTACGAGGTCGGCGGCGCAGTGGTGCAGTTGCTGCTGGTGCAATACCCGGCGACAGAAGCGGCCTCGGCGGGGCTGGCGGCGTTGGAGAGGGCGCAGATCAGCGGCCTGGTGATGGCTGAGGCGCGCGACAATCTGTTGGGCGCGGTCTTCGGCGAGCTGGAGGAGGCGGCGGCCGGCACGCTGTTGGCAGAAGCTCTGGGGGCCCCGGCGTCAAGAGCTTCGGATTGAGCAGCTCGAGCCGGCTGCAGGCGAGTTGTTGGTCCGCTCAGATGCTCGTGCTCAACCTGGGATTTCGAGCCCCGTCTGGGCTGACCCGTTCATAGCGGCATGAAATGATGACGAACCGATGAAAACAATAACCTGGGCACGTTTACGACGGATTAGACAGATCGTCCAAATCTTGGCCTTTGCTCTCTACGTCTATCTGCTCTTCGCCGCCCTGCAGCGACGGGCGGCTTTCCCCCTGGCCGATCTCTTTTTCCGGCTCGACCCCTTGGCCGCGCTGGCCGCGATGCTGGCTTCCCGGACGTGGATACCGCGCCTGGCTGTGGCGCTGCTCACTCTGGGGCTGACCTTGCTCCTGGGACGGGTGTGGTGCGGCTGGCTTTGTCCACTGGGCACGCTGCTGGAATGGGTGCGCTTCCCCGGGGCAGTCCTCTGGGCTAAGACTCTTTCCCCGCGCTGGCGACGGGTGAAGAATGTCGTGCTGTTGCTCATCCTGGCCGCGGCTCTCTTGGGCAATCTCAGTTTGCTCATTTTTGACCCCTTGGCCCTGCTGACGCGGACCATGACGACAGTGGTCATACCGCTTCTCAACTACGCTGTCACTGCCCTGGAGCACGCTCTCTATTCCTTCTCTCTGCTGCGTCCGGCAGTGGACTGGGCGGAGAGGTTGCTGCGGGGCCCGGTGCTTCCGGTGCAACAGCCGGTTTTCGATCAAAATATGTTCATCGCCCTGGTGTTTTTGGTCGTCTTGGCTCTCAACGCCCAGGCCGACCGCTTTTGGTGTCGCTATTTGTGCCCGCTGGGCGCGCTATTGGGGCTGTTGTCGAAGGTCTCGCTGTTGCGACCCGTTATCGGCACGGCCTGTAATCGCTGTGCCCAGTGTGTGGGCGTCTGCCGG
>JACIWR010000134.1 GCA_014360845.1 Anaerolineae bacterium | reverse complement strand
CGGGTTGGCTCAAATTCATTATGGGCAAGCCCTAGCCTCTTTTCCGGCCCCTTTACGGAGCTTTCTCCCTTTTTCACCTGCCTGTATGTCCCCAACACGATACGCTCACTTTCATGAGCAGGGGTGTGCGGCAGGTTTTGCCCCCCGCCGAAGTGCCTTTAGCGCGGAGGCGTGTCTCACTCGGTGGGTGTGCTGGAAGGGACCACCTGAAAGCGGGCCGCCTGCTGTAAATCCTCGCCGATGTACACGCGCACTTCGTACTCGCCGACGTCGTAGCCGCCCTCGGGTTGGTAGAACACCCAAATCCTGCCCTGCGGACCATGCTCCCATGCCCCGGTCCGGCTCCATATCTCCGTCCCCTCCTGATACCAGGCGTAAGTCCAGGCTACGCCGGGGGACATGCCCTCGAAGGTGAAGAAGGCGTATATGCGTGTAATGCCTTCCGGGAAACTCGTTGCCGGATCAACGGGGTCGTTGTCGCTCACGCCTTTGGCGAAGGTGATGTCCGCAAAAGCGGCCTCGGGCCCTGGGGTCACTGCATCGGCCACGGGAGTGAGCATGGATGAGGGCAGGCCGGCAACCGCCGTCCCTGATCGGGGTGTGGGAGTGAGAGTTGGCGTGGCCGTTGGTGTCGGGCTGACGGTGGGTGTAGAGGTGGCCGTCGGCGTGGAAGTGGGGGGAGTGGTGGTAGGGGTGAGGGTCGGCGTAGGGACGGGCCGCAATGCGGAGCGGGTTTGTGGCCTCAGCCAGAGGACAAGCAGCCCGATGGTGATAATCAGTACCGGCACAGTGATAACGATCAAGCGCCGTAACCGTAACATCGCCTGTTCTCGGATGAAAAAGAACAGCGATATTTTGGCCTCCCGGTAGGCGCGGGCCATGGCCCAGACCAAGATCAGCAGGAGGATAAAGCAAGCTCCGAGCAAAAGAGGTAGATATGGTTCCCAAGAAGCCCAGTCCATCATTATTAACTCACCCCCCAATGTGGCTGTGGTGTGATGTCCCCGTTTCTACCAGGCTGGTTTTCCTCGCCCTTTCCCAGGACTGCTTTGAACGGAGACCGCTTTCTTTCGAACAGGATTTGGACCTCCTCATGGATGCTATCGCAACGACTCGGCGATGTGGAACGCTTCTGTCTCTGACAGCGGCCCGGCAATGGAGATGCTGATTCCGTTCTCCTCCCAGCTCAAAAACAGCCCCTGGCCCGCTTCGAGGATTAGAGTGCCCTGGATGCCCCGCAAGTTCACCATCTGTGCCGCGTCCACGGGGGGCGGCGCACCCATGGCCGGCCCCTGTACCAGGGTGAAGGTGTTAGGCGCGGGGCCGTAAGTGAGCGCGACGACGCCGTCTACCAGAGCGACGTGGGTCAGAGCGCTCCCCGGCGGCAGATAGGTGGGTAGCAGGAGAGGAAAAGTAACCTGCTGGCGCACTTGTTCCAGGGTCGCGGAGGGAGGCGGTGCCTCAGCGGTTTCGAGATTGACGACGCGAGTGCCTTCTGGTACGTCCAGGACGAAGAGGTGATCCGGAATCTCCACCGGCGACTCGAAAGCGCGGATAACGACCAATCCGTGGCCCAGTTCCTCGCTGTTAAACTCCACTTTCCTGGCCTGCCAGGTCTGACTGTCAACCCAAATGGTCACTTGACTGCCGTCCGGCAGGTCTAACCCCACTTTGTACGCCAGACCTCGGTCCCAGCGCTCGCTGCCGAGCAGCCGCGCGTGGCTGATTTCAGCGGTGAACAGCAGTTCTTGCACTGAGAGCACCACATCCTGTACCACGGGCAGGCGGACGGTATCGGGAGTGCCGATGGTCACCTCTCCGCGCTGGGGGTCATATAACCAGGCCTGAGAGCCGTTGACGACCATGATCATCCCGTCCCAGGGGACGCCCTCGGCCTGGCGCACCGCCATGCGCCAATGGTCTGCCCCTTTTTCCCAGACCTCTACGGTCATGGGGTCCGGCCACGCCGTGGTATCCGGGGTGACCTCCAACAGCAGGTGTCGTCCTGCCGTCCCTGCCGTCGCCTCCCGCATGTGGTGGACGATTTCATCCGGTGAGGGACTTTGAAGGCGATTACAGGCTGCCAGGCTCAAGATCAGCAGGCTCAGGGTGTAGAGCCCATACTTTCTCACTGTTCCCCCCATTTGCCCCCGGCTGGCTACACCCAGCTCTTTGCGCGGATGTTGAGGATGTAGGTGCACCTGCATCCACTACAGTTCACACCCCAGGCGTGGCAAGCGACCGTTGTGATGGTGCTATGCTCTCACGCCTCGTTCTTCCACCTGGTCCGTGTACCCTGATTATACCACGGAAAGCTAACTTCGAAAACTAATGCATTTCTTTCATCGGGAGTAGGGCGCGGGAGTCAAACCTGCCACCCTCCTGATCTCGCGGAATTCAACTCCGCGAGATGTAAACACGGGACGCAAAATGACTCTTCCCTATGGCGTGTACTTGTGGTATACTGGATGTGGATGAAGGGAGGGGGTGCAGCCATGTATCAGATTGAGCATTTCGTGCCCGGAGATGTTGTGCACAGGGTAGGACCTTTGGCCCGCGTTCTTCATCCCCTGCCAGCAGGTGTCGCCAAGGCCTACATCCGCACTTATACCAGCCCGGACGACTTGGTGCTCGATCCCTTTTGCCAGGGGGAGACCGTCGTCCGCGAGGCGGTGGCCGAGGGACGCAAGGTGCTGGCCGCCAACTTCAACCCGGTCACCATCCTGGCTGTGCGCGGCCTGAGTGGTTTGACCACTGTCCAGGAGTTGGATACGGCCATCACCCGCCTGGGTGACGCGCTCAAAGCGGGGCGTCCCTTACGCGAGCATTTGAGTAGCCTCTATGCGGCTCCGTGCCCCACGTGCCACCGCCTCGTCCCGGCTGCGTATTTTGTCTGGGATCGGGAACGGGGGGAGCCGGTGGAGAAGCAGTATCACTGCACCGCCTGCGGCAGCGAGGGTTTGATACCTGTAGCGCCAGCCGACCTGGAAGCGCTGGCCCAGATTGACCCCCGCGGCTTCTCTTACTGGTACGTGGTGGACCGTGTGGCTCCGCTGGGAGATCCGTACCGCGATCAGGCCCGGCGACTGCTGGAGCTATATACCCCGCGGGCGGTGTACGCGCTGACCACTTTATTGATCAAAATCGAGACCCTTTATCCCAATCTGTCCCAGCAAGAAACTCTCAAGTGGGTGCTGCTCCATTGCCTGGAGCAGTGTAGCAGCCTGCACGCCGCCGACGAAGCGGAAAAGCGGGGTTCGTGGACGCGCCGCTTGCGCCCTCCAGCTCGCTTCATCGAGCGCAATGTGTGGCAAACCTTCATGGAAGCCGGTGATCTGGCCCGCCAGGTGATGCGCTTCACGCTGCGTCTCAGCGAGCAGGCCCGGGTGGAGGCGCGTACCGTGCGCCATCTGAGCCGTGAACTGCTTCCCCAAAGTGTGGCCCTGGTCCTCACCGCGCCGCCCGATTACGACTATTCTTTCTGGGCCTTGTCCTACCTGTGGAGTGGCTGGCTGCTGGGAGCAGAGGCCGCTGCGGCCTTGCGCTCACTGCTTCCTCACCGCCGCCCGGATTGGGATTGGTACCGGCGCGCCCTGACCGCAGCCTGGCGTGCTCTACGCCCGGCTTTGTGCGACGAAGGGCGTGTAGTCCTGGCCTTCGCCACCGAGCACCTCCCCTTAGTTGAAGTTTCGCTGCTGGCCTTAATCGGCGCTGATTATCGGCTGGAATCGCTCATTTTCCATGCCGACGAGACGCGACGCGCAGGGGACTATCGCCTGGTGTTCCAGCCCGTCTCCGCCCCTGAACAGAGCACGGGAACTCAGACCCTCGACGATGTGGAACGAGCGATTCACCAGCGGGCCATCCAGGCTGCTCGGCGGCTGATACGCTTGCGTGGCGAACCGCTGCCCTGGCCCTATCTACATGCTGCCGTTTACACCGAACTGGCCCGCGAGGGCTTACTTGCTCAGACCGTCGCTCTGGCGGCTGAGGACCGCCAGCCGGGGGAGTTCGTGGCTCAGGCGATTGCCGATGCCCTGGCTGCGGATTCGGGACTGGTGCGATTGGGTGGCCCATCGCCGGGGGAGGCGACCACCGAGGAGTTGGCAGAAAAGGCCCCTATCTATTGGTGGCTGACCGATGTCGCAGACCTCTCGTCGCCCCTGTCCGACCGGGTGGAAGATGGGGTCTACCAGGCTCTGCGCGACACTTTGCTGTGGGAAAAAGGAACATTGCTCAACCAGCTATACGCCCGCTTCCCCGGCCCCCTCACGCCCTCTGCCTCGCTGATAGAAGCCTGTTTGACCTCTTACGGCACCGAAAGCACGCCGGGCTACTGGCAGCTTCGCGCCGAGGACCTGTGGCAGAGACGGGAGCAGGAACGGGAAGAAGTCTTGGCGCAACTCATCGCTTTGGGCCAGCGCCTGGGATATGCTGTAATGGGCAGAGAAGAGGCCGGAGAGCGAGGTTGGGATGTGGCATGGAGTGAGGAGGGCCAGTTGGTCTACGCCTTCATCGTGCAGTGGACGGCGACCATGAGCGAGGTGCTTCATCGGGGGACAGCGGGGAGGACGGCAGACATGCCCACGGGGGCATGTTACCTGGTCGTTCCCGGCGGACGGGCGGCCTTGATTGATTACAAACTGCGGCACAATCCCCTGTTGCGCCGTGCTGTGAGTGAAGGTGCGTGGCAGTTCATCAAATACCGCCATCTGCGCCGCATCGTTGCCGCCCCCGATCTCACCCGTCATGACCTGAAGCGCATCGTTGGTCTGGACCCCATCATCGAGCACAGCGAGGCACAAATTCCCTTGTTCTAGAAAGGGCGACCGGCCGGTCGCTCCTCGCCCCAAAACTGACGCACACCCGTCCTCCAGTAGTGTTTGACCCTGCTAGCATGGCGTGGTATAATTCGAACCCGGCAGGAGCAAGGTCACGCTCCTAATGGGATGGCAGGACTCGGCGCCTCCCTCAAATCATACTGGGCGGCAAACCAGGCTCAGTGACCGACTCGCGACGGCAGTCGTGTCTCACGGCCGGGCAGGGGCGCAGACCCGCCAGGAGCAAGTCAGGTTTGGCTGAGGAAAGGAGCATGGGAGAAGAACCCTGGTACACTCTGGATCAAGCCGCCGTCTTGGAGCGTCTGGAAACGCGCCTGGACGGCCTCACCGATGCAGAGGCGACGGAGCGCCTGCAGCGCTTCGGCCCTAACCAACTGGAGGAGCGAGCGCTGCGCAGCCCGTGGGCTGTGTTGGCCGCACAGTTCACCGAGGTCATGGTTATCGTCCTGCTGGTAGCCGCTGCCATCTCCTTCTTCATCGGCGAGACCACCGACGCGCTGATGGTTTTGATCATTGTGGTGCTCAACGCCGTTCTGGGTTTCACCCAGGAGTACCGCGCCGAACGGGCTATGGCCGCCCTGAAGCGGCTGGCCGTGCCCGAGGTGAAGGTGCGTCGCCAGGGACAGACGCGGCAATTGCCCGCCACGCAATTGGTGCCCGGTGATGTAATCCTCTTGGAGGCAGGGGCACGGGTGCCAGCCGACGTGCGCCTTCTGGAATCGGCTAACTTGCGCATTGAAGAATCGGCGCTGACCGGCGAGTCCGTGCCCGTCGAAAAAATCACCCACGCTTTGACCGGGGAGAATATCCCTTTGGGCGACCGGCGTAACATGGCCTTCATGGGCACGACGGTCACCTACGGACGGGGCACTGCCGTCGTGGTGGAAACCGGTATGCGCACCGAGTTGGGCCACATCGCCGATATGCTCCAGACCATCGGGGAGGAGAAGACCCCCTTGCAGCGACGCATGGCCGAGTTGGGTAAGTGGCTGGCCGTGGGCGCGCTGATTATCTGTGGCGTTGTCTTCGCCGTGGGCGTGTGGCGTGGCGGTGAACTCGCCGAGATGTTCCTCACCGCCGTCAGCCTGGCTGTCGCCGCCGTGCCCGAGGGCCTGCCCGCCGTGGTCACCATCGCCCTGGCCTTGGGAGCGCAACGTATGGTGCGCCGTAATGCTCTCATTCGCAAGCTGCCCGCCGTGGAGACCCTGGGCTCGGTGACCACCATTTGCTCCGATAAAACCGGCACCCTCACCGAGAACCGTATGACGGTGACGGTGCTGGACGTGGCCGGACGCACGTTGAACCTGATAGAGCAGTTGCGCAAGGCGGGGCCGGTTCTCAGCCCGGATGATCCGCCGTTGGACGTGCCCGACGTGACATTGTCTCTGCTGCTGAGCGGTGGCTCCCTTTGTAACGATGCCACTCTGGAGCCGGACGAGGAGAAGCCGGGCAGTTACCGCGCCATCGGGGACCCCACCGAAGGGGCTCTGGTGGTCGCCGCGGCGCGCATGGGATTGTGGAAAGCCGAGCTGGAAACCGCCCTGCCCCGCGTGGCCGAAGTCCCCTTCACCTCGGAGCGAAAACGGATGACAACCGTCCATAAGGTTGCCAGTCACCAGTTGCAAGTTGCAGGTTCCGCGCAGAGCAGCCTGGAACTTGCAAGCTGGAACCTGCGACACTACGTGGCGTTTACCAAAGGGGCAGTGGATGGGATGCTGGAGATCAGCGACCGCGTGTGGGTGGACGGGGAGGTCAGACCGCTGGACGACCACTGGCGCGAGCGTATCCAGGTCGCCAACGACAAACTGGCCGCCGATGGCATGCGCGTGTTGGGTGTCGCCTTCCGCCCGCTGGACGAACTCCCCGCTACGGTGGACGAGGACACGCTGGAGCGCGGCCTGATCTTCGTCGGCTTGCTGGGGATGATTGACCCGCCTCGCCCCGAGGTGCGCGATGCCGTCGCCAAATGCCGCACGGCGGGCATCCGTCCGGTGATGATCACCGGCGATCACCCCCTGACCGCCCTGCACATCGCCCGCCAACTGGGCATCATCGCCGCGGACGACGTTCGCGCACGAGCCATCACTGGCCAGGAGCTGGCCAGGATGTCGGTGGATGACCTGGAGGCGGTTGTGGAAGATGTGGCGGTTTACGCCCGCGTCTCCCCGGAGCACAAGGTCAAAATCGTGGAGGCCCTCAAGCGTAAGGGGCATTTCGTGGCCATGACCGGTGATGGCGTCAACGACGCGCCGGCCCTCAAACGGGCCGACATCGGCGTGGCCATGGGCATCACCGGTACCGATGTGAGCAAAGAGGCCGCCGACATGGTGCTGCTGGATGATAACTTCGCCACCATCGTCGCCGCCATCGAAGAAGGCCGTACCATTTACGACAACATCCGCAAATTCGTGCGTTACACCATGTCCAGCAACGTGGGCGAGATCGTGGTCATGCTGTTGGCACCGCTGCTGGGCCTGCCCATCCCCCTGACCCCGCTGCAGATTCTGTGGGTCAACCTGGTGACGGACGGGTTACCCGGGCTGGCTTTGGGCGTGGAGCCGGCAGAGCCCGACACCATGCGTCGCCCGCCTCACCCGCCCGGCGAGAGCGTCCTGGCGCGGGGCATGTGGCAGTACATGTTATGGGTAGGCACGCTACTGGGGCTGGTGTCCCTCTCGGTGCAGTTCTGGGGCTATGGCACGGGCAGCAATTCCTGGCAGACGATGGTGTTCACCACCCTTTGTCTCTCCCAGATGGGCAACGCCCTGACCATTCGCTCGGACAAGCACTCGTTCTTTTCCATCGGCATCTTCTCCAACCCGGCGCTGATAGGGGCGGTGTTGCTCACTCTCGTCTTGCAACTGGCGGTGATCTACCTGCCCTTTTTGCAGGGCATCTTCAAGACGGTATCCCTCACTCCGCAGGAACTGGCGGTCTGCCTGGGGACGAGCACCCTGGTCTTTTGGGCCGTGGAGGCCGTCAAGTGGATCAGACAGCGGAGGACGAGGTGACGGATGTTGTTAAAAGTGGACCCGGTGCAACCAGAAGACGATATAATCCGCCAGGCAGCGGAGGTGATTCGCCAGGGGGGGCTGGTGGCTTTCCCGACAGAAACGGTCTACGGCCTGGGAGCCAATGCCCTGAACGAGGAAGCCGTGGCGCGTATCTTCGTCGCCAAGGATCGCCCGGCCGAGGATCCCTTGATCGTGCACATCGCCAGTATCGAGGACCTGCGACGGGTAGCCCGTGAGCTGCCCCCACAGGTTCGCGTCCTGAGCCAGGCCTTCTGGCCCGGTCCCCTGACCCTGATCCTGCCCCGGGCGGCAGCGGTGCCGAGCAACGTCACCGCCGGGCTGGACACGGTAGGCGTGCGCATGCCGGCCCATGCGGTGGCCCTGGCCCTGATCCGCGCCGCAGGGACGCCCATTGCTGCTCCCAGCGCCAACCTTTTCGGTCGCCCCAGCCCGACCACGGCTCAGCACGTGCTGGAAGACCTGGGAGGGCGGGTGGACCTGATTCTGGACGGCGGCCCGACCCCCATCGGGGTCGAATCCACGGTGCTGGACCTCTCCGGCGAGAGGCCGGTCATTCTGCGGCCGGGAGGTCTCAGCCGCGAGGCTCTGAGCCTGGTGCTGGAAGAAATCGCCGTGGACACCAGTGCTCTCTGGCGGGAGCGGGAGGAAGGCCGATTTCCCTCGCCCGGCCTCATGGAAAAACACTATGCGCCCCGCGCCAGGTTGATTTTCTTCCGGGGCGCGGAGCAAGCCATGCTGGCCGCCATGAAGGAGCAAGTGGACCAACTCCTGGCCGCGGGGAAAAAAGTGGGCCTGCTGCTCGCCTCTGAGGACAGGGGTCTTTTCGCCGGTTATCCGGTGCTCATCGAGGACCTGGGCCCTGGGGACAATCTGGGCCACATCGCCGCTCGCCTCTTCGCTGCCATCCGCGCCCTGGATGGACAGGGGGTCGAGGTGATTCTGGCCCGGGGATTCGGAGCCATGGGCTTGGGTCTGGCCATCGAGGACCGTCTGGCCAAGGCCGCGGGCGGGCGGGTCGTCGAGGTGCATTAAGATTGGAAAGTGATGCCGAAAAAGGTGCTGGTCGCCAATCGCGGTGAGATCGCCGTGCGTATATTGCGCGCCTGCCGTGAACTGGGCTTGAAAACAGTGGCCGTCTACTCCGACGCGGACCGCCACGCCCTTCACGTGCGCTATGCCGACGAGTCGTATCTCATCGGTCCGGCCCCACCCCGTGAGAGCTACCTTTCCATCCCGCGCCTTATTGAGACGGCTCTGCGGTCCGGGGCCAATGCTATCCACCCCGGTTACGGCTTTCTGGCCGAGAGCGCGGAGTTCGCCCGCGCCTGTCAGGAGGCGGGTTTGATCTTCATCGGCCCGCGACCGGAAGTCATCGAGTTGATGGGGAACAAAGTTGCCGCTCGCCAGGTCATGCAGGCCGCCGGTATCCCGGTAGCTCCCGGCACAACTTCAGGGTTAGACGATGCGGAACTGGAGACCGCTGCCCGACGCCTCGGCTATCCACTGCTGGTTAAGGCAGCCGCCGGAGGTGGGGGCAAGGGGATGCGAATTGTCCACTCGGCGGCGGAGTTGCTGCCCGCTATCGCTGCGGCTCGCCACGAAGCCGAGGCCGCTTTCGGCGATGGCACTATCTACCTGGAACGGATTATCCCTGAAGCTCGCCACATCGAGTTTCAGATTCTGGGCGATCAGCACGGCAACATCATCCATCTGGGTGACCGCGAGTGCTCCATTCAGCGCCGCTATCAGAAGCTGGTCGAAGAAGCACCGGCCATCGCCCTGGATGAGGAACTGCGTCAGGAGATGGGGCGGGTGGCCGTGCAAGTGGCCAGAGAGGTGGGTTACACCAACGCCGGCACGGTAGAGTTTCTGTTGGATGCCCAAAGAAACTTCTATTTTCTGGAGATGAATACCCGCTTGCAGGTGGAACACTGCGTGACCGAGGCGGTCACAGGGGTGGACATCGTCAAAGAGCAGTTACGCATCGCTGCCGGGCGTCCACTGCGTCTCCGGCAAGAAGATGTACAGATACGCGGGTGGGCTATCGAGTGCCGCATCACGGCGGAGGACCCCTACAATGACTTTCGCCCCTCCATAGGGCGCATCGTTGGTCTCTACGAGCCTGCCGGTCCCGGTGTGCGCCTGGACAGCGGTGTCTATGAGGGTTTCGAGATTTCGCCTTACTACGACTCGCTCATCGGCAAATTGGTCGCCTGGGGCGAAACTCGAGGTGAGGCTATTTTGCGCATGCGCCGGGCCCTGGAGGAGTATCGCATCATCGGCGTTAAAACCACCATTCCCTTTCACCAGGAGTTGATGAATAGCCCCCGTTTCATCAGCGGGCAGTTCGATACCACCTTCGCGGAAGA
>JACIWR010000133.1 GCA_014360845.1 Anaerolineae bacterium | reverse complement strand
GGCTGAGTAGTCACTTGGGTTATCGCCTCCGGCCTCGCCTGGGGCTCGAAGCCCCAGGCTGAGCGGCGGCAGGGCGCTGCAAGCGCCCTGAAAGTGGTCTGGAAGGCTCAATAGCCCGCTTCCAAGCGGGCTTGAGCTGCTCAGCCCTGAGCCCTCGGCCTGAGCCGCGCCGAAGACTTTAGCTCGGGGCGGGTAAGCGACCGGGCAGCTTCTGTAACCCAAATAATTTCTTGAACTTCATCAACTGCGGGACAGCGAACACAGGTTCCGAACCTGCGGGAGGGTGAAAAGTGCGACGCACCTCCCAGGCGCGTCGCACTTTTTGCATTTTCCAAGCTCCACAATGCCAGGGTTTACCTTTTGAAGGCCGGAATCAACCCAACTAAGGGCAGCAGGATGGCCAGGCCAGCTCCGCCGCACAACCCGCCCGATGGGGATTGATCGGATGATGAACTCGCGGGTATGGTTGTAGTGCGCTGCTCGGCCACGGGCGTGGATGTAGGTGTGGCGGTGGGGGGAATGGTCACGCTCTCCTGGCCCTCGCCCTCTGGGACTACCTGGTAGGCCGTGCCGTCCAGGACGACGATGACGTACTGCCCCACGGCGAAGTACTTGCCCCATTCCGGGCGGGCGGCCAGCAACTCGAAGTAGGCATCGCTGCCGAAGCCGATTTTCACTGGCGTCATCTTCGTCGGATCGAAGGTGGTGTCGGTCCATATCCCCTCGCGGTAGACGAAGGCCTTGTCGCCAATTTGCTTCACCTGTTCGTGGACGGTGCCGCCACTGGCCCTTTCCGTGTTGGCCAGGCCAGAGTCCTCCTGAGCTTTCTCCACGGCCGTAGGGCCGTATGCTGGCGCTGGGGTAGCCGTGGCCAGGGCCTGGTACTCGCGGCGAGCGGTTTCCTCGCGCCCTTCCTCGCTGAGGATGTCCACGTCCTCGTTGACCAGGAAAGAGGTGTAGGGGGTCATGATGCCGTAGCGCACGGCCAGGTCCACGATCTCATCCACCAGTTCCGGCGATTCGCCGTGCAGGCGGATTTGCTTGAGCAGGTAGCCGACCTTGCGCGTGGCCCACAGCCGGGGGATGAAGTCCGGCCCGCCAGCCTCCCGGAAGGTGACATCCTCGTAGGTGAAGGTCTGCCGCCGCCCGTTGACCACCCCGCTGAGAGTGATGGTCGTTGGCCCGGCGTGATTGTACCGTCCGGCGAGGACGAGCTGGCTGCCGACGAACAGGTCGGGCAGGGGGTACGGGTAGGTGTCTCGCACCCACACGTCGCCGAAGTCAATCTCCACGTCGGCCAGGAGGGGGGTGCTCACTTTGGCGTAGAAGGCCGAGACCTCTTCTTCGATGTTCTGGCCGGGCCGGACGTAGGCGCTGGCCCCGCGATGGTTCTCAGCGATGGTGTCCAGCAGGATGGTGTGCACGTCGTTGCCCACGCCGAAGGGGAAGATGCGCACGTTGGGGCGCGCGGCATCGGCCACGTTCTCCAGGATGCTCTCCGTCTCCGTCACGCCCTCGGTGGCCAGACCGTCGGTGAGGAAGATGACGATGGTAGGTCGCTCGGCGTCGGCCATGCTCAGCGCTTCCAGCAACGCGCGGTTGATGTCCGTGCCACCCATCGCCTCCAGCTCCCAGACGAAACGCTCGGCCTGATCTCGCTCGCTGGCCGGGCGCAGGGACCCGGCGTATTGGCGCACGCCGGTGCTGAAGGCGACGATGTTGAAGCGGTCTTCGGCATTGAGGTTATCCAGCACGAAACGCAGCGCGTCTTTGGCTTGCTCAATCTTCTCCCCGCTCATCGAGCCGGAGGTATCGAGGACGAAGATCACGTCCTTGGCTATCACCTCCTGCTCTTCCACTTCTACCTTGGGGGCGACCAGCAACAGGAAGAAACCGTCCTCGTCTTCGCTGCCTTTGTAGGAAAGCAGGTTCAGACCGATGTCCTCTTTAGAGACGGTGTAGTAGAGCTGAAAGTCAACGTCGGGCAGGACATCGTACTCCTCGTAACCGACGCTGGCCCGATAGTCGCCCTGGCGGTCAATGGCCACTTTGTGACTGGGGGAGTAGATGGCTTTGATGGCCTGCTCGGAGTGGATGTCCACGTGGATGCTGACCTCCTCGATGGGCTTCGCCGAGAAACGCTCGGTGTCCAGGGGGTAGACGTAGCGCACCAGGCCGTTTTCCAGGGGCAGCACTTCGCTGTATTCGATCTCCACCCGTCGCTCGCCGCCGGGTTCGATGGGGAAGATGCTGGCCTGGAAGGTGTTGCGCCCGATGTACTCCAGCAGGGCGGGGTCGCGCTGGCGACGGACGATGTCCTCGTAAATCCGGCGGGCTTCGTCACGCTCCAGGATTTTGCCCTCCCACTTCTGGCCGTCCACCCACATGCCGAACTCGGAGATGGCGGCCTCTTCGGGCATGGGGAAGATGTAAGTGCCCTCCAGGGCCCACTGGGATTCGTTGACGAAGACCTGGTCCACGTGGGTGGTAGCCACCTGGCCCTCGATGGTCACCGTCACTTTGTGGTACTTGATGGTCAGGTTGACCGGCGCGGACACGTGCGGTGGTGGGTCTACAATGACAATCCCGTCAGCGTGAGCGGGTCCGGCCCAGGCGAGGGCCAGGATCAGAGCAGTGAGTGTGGTAAGAAAAAGCTTCTTCATCGGGAACCTCCTGGGCGAATAGCGAATGGCGAATGGCGAATAGTGAATGGCGTTGTTTCGCTTTTTAGACGTAAAGGGCGGGAGAAAGGTTCCCTAGCTTCCCGCTGGGACTAGTCACCTGACAGTTTGAAGATGCCATTGCAGAAAGGTGCTCCGCGCCACCCTTGGGGCAGTAGTCATCCTGAGCGGAGTGAGTCCCGAAGCGACAGCGGAGGGACGAACGTAGTCGAAGGATGACGAAAGAGCGAGTCCCGCATCCTTCGACTCCGCTGCGCTCCGCTCAGGATGCTCCCTCGTGGCCGCGAGGCTGCTTCGGGGCCTCTTGCACCCTGCGCAGCGACACTTGGGCAAAACTGTCGGGTAGCTAGCCGCTGGGATTGCCTTTCCGGTGGAGCAGTGGTATACTGGTGCGAGTTTGGCAGAGAGGCGTTATTGTTCAGTGCTCTTCGTAGTCGCATCTGCGTCGGGCCACGGGCTCGACCTGCTTGGAGCGGCTTTTATGCAAGGAGTGATTCTGATGAAGAGGTGTTCCTCCCATCGTGGTGAGTCCGGCTCCATTTCCCGTCCTCGTGCCCGCGAGTTCGGCCTTCCTTTTTGGGGTTTGACTCCCGGCCCGCTGAACGCCATCACCGATGTGAGCGGTGTTCGCGTAGGCCACACGACCCTGATCGCCGGGGAAGGGTCGCAGGCGGTGCGCACCGGTGTGACGGCCATTCTGCCGCACGGCGACAACATCTTCCGCGAGAAGGTGGTGGGCGCGGTGCACACCATCAACGGCTTCGGCAAGCCTATGGGCTTCGAGCAGGTGCGTGAGCTGGGCGTCATCGAGAGCCCTATCTGTCTGACCAACACTCTGAACGTAGGTCTGGTAGCCGACGCTCTGGTCGCTTGGTCTTTGCAGCGCAATCTCGACATCGGGGTGCGCACCGGCACGATGAACCCCCTGGTCGGCGAGTGCAACGATGGCTATCTCAACGACATCCGGGGCCGTCATGTGCGGGCGGAACACGTGTGGGCGGCGCTGGAGGGGGCGCAGAGCGGGCCGGTGGCCGAAGGGAACGTGGGCGCAGGTACCGGCATGTCGGCTTTCGGGTTCAAAGGCGGGGTGGGCACTGCCTCACGGGTGGTGTCTGATAGATACGGTGGGTTCACGGTGGGGGTGCTGGTGGTGGCTAACTTCGGTTACCGGGAGCAGTTGCTGATCGCCGGGGTGCCGGTGGGGCAGGTTCTGGCCGACTGGTCGGGGGAGGAACCCGGGGACGAAGGCTCGATCATGATAGTCCTGGCCACCGACGCCCCGCTGAGCGCGCGACAACTGTTGCGCGTGGCCCGGCGCACGGCCCACGGTCTGGCTCGCACCGGGTCCACGGCTACCAACGGCAGCGGCGATTTCACCATCGCCTTCTCCACTGCCCAACGGGTGCCGCACTATCCGCGTGCTCTCGTGCGCCAGATGCATTGCCTGGCCGAGGATGGCCCGGCCATCAACGCTCTGTTTCAGGCTACGGTGGAGGCGACAGAAGAGGCGGTGCTCAATGCCCTCTTCCGCGCGGAGACGATGACCGGGCGCGACGGGCATGTCCGCTATGCGTTGCCTTTGGAGCGGGTGGCGGATATTCTACGAGAACACGGTCTGGATGTGGCATGAGGGACTCTGGTTTTTATCGTGGCGGGTGCGGTGTGGTGGTGCAGCGCGCTGCGGCTCTGCTGCGACGGCTGTCTCGGGCATGGAAATCGTTCCGACAGCGCAGAGGCGTCCGGAACGCGATAGCTCTCCTGATTCTGCTGGTTGTGCTGCGGGCGGATGCCATTCCGCCCAGCGATTATTTCTCCCAGCAGGTGGACTATCTGGTCTCCGGGCGCCAATTCGATTTCATCCTCTGGGAAGCGACCGCCGGCCTGGATTTGGTGGCCCACACAGCGGCCAGCCCCCAGGCTTATTTGAGCGAAGCTCAACGCAAATCCCTGGTTCTGGGTTACCTGGCTCGCGTGCGGCGCATCCGTGAACTGGAGTGGCAGCTTAATCAGGTGTACAGCGAACGACAAGGGGAGGCCGCTGAGCGCGCGGCGGAACCCCTCCTCGCCGAGTTGCACCAATTGCGCCAGATGCAGGCTCGGCAGGTGTCTCTGGTGGAAGGCATCGTCGCCGAGCAGGTGGAAGCGGTGCTCATCACTGAGGGATTAGGCTGGGGGGGATACCTGTGGCCTCCGGTTAAATTCTCCTTCGAACCGCTGCCTCTGGCCCTGATCATCTCCCCTCGCGACGAAATCCGCGTCAAAGAAGAGGTACATCTCCAGCCGGGTGTGCCTTTGGAGGAGTGGGAGGACATCGAGAACCGGGTTGACTCCGCGCTCAACGTGTCCTCGCTGGTCACCGACATCGGTGGTATCTCCACTTATCCGGCCATGGTTTATGAAACCTCGTCGCTGCACTGGCTGATGGATGTGGTGGCCCACGAGTGGACTCACGATTACCTCGTTTTTCACCCGCTGGGTTGGAACTACTACACCAGCCCCGAATTGCGCACGATGAACGAGACGGTGGCCTCCATCGTCGGGGAGGAAGTCAGCAAACTGGTGATCGCTCGCTACTATCCCGAGTTTGTGTTGCCGCCGTCACCCCCACCGGAGCAGGAAGAGTCGGAGCCCGATGAGGAACGGTTCGACTTCGCGCAGGAGATGAGAACCATTCGGCTGCGGGTGCAGGAGCTGCTGGACGCAGGTCTGATTGAAGAGGCCGAGGCATACATGGAAGAACGCCGGCAGTTTCTCGTCTCCCAGGGATACTACATCCGCAAGTTGAACCAGGCTTATTTCGCTTTCCACGGATCCTATGCCACCAGCCCCGCCTCCGGTGCTTCTGAACAAGTGAACCCCATTGGCTTGCAGCTCACCCGCCTGCGCACGCAGACCGGGTCCCTGAAGGCGTTTTTGGATACCGTAGCGCCGATGAGCAGTTACGAGGACCTGCTGCGCGTGCTGGCTGGTGGTCCTCCCGACTGATGGAGGGGCTTTACCGGCCCTCAGTGGTTCTCAATGGAGGTCTCTGGCTTGTTTGTACCTTTATGTCCTGTCATTCGCTCATTTCTTGCATAGAAAGTGAAATTGTGGTAAGCTTCTGTCACTATGGCAGAAGTGGAGATTCGCACCGAACGAGTAGATGACATCCCTTTGCTGATCCATCAACAACAGAAGATGGGCATCCCCGACGTGCTGAACGAGGTGATCCACCCCCATGGGAATCGAGAGGGGCTGAGCGTCGGCTGGCTGGCCACAGCCTGGCTGAGCTACATCCTTTCCGAGGCCGACCATCGCATGAGCGAGGTGGAGCCATGGGCCGAGAAGCAATTGCACACTTTGCAGGCCCTGGTGCCAGAACCGGTTGGAGTCAAAGACTTCACCGATGATCGGCTGGCCGATGTGTTGCGCTATTTGAGCGATGATGAGACCTGGGAGGAGGTGGAGACGTGTCTGGGCCAGCGGCTGATCCGGGTGTACGACCTGCATCAGGCACCGGTGCGATTGGATAGTACCAGCGTGGCCGTGTACCATGATGCGGAAGGGAACACCCTGTTCCGCCACGGGCATAGCAAAGATCATCGGCCCGGCTTGGCGCAATTCAAGGTCATGTTGGGTGCGTTGGACCCTCTGGGGATGCCCATCGCTACGTTGGTGGTGGCGGGCAATGAGGCGGATGATGGGTTGTACGTGCCGACCATCGCGCGCTCGCGCCCGGTGGTAGGTCAAGGTGGTCGGTTGTACATTGGGGATTGCAAGATGGGAGCGCTGGCCACGCGGGCCTTTATCCATGCCGGCGGGGACTACTATCTGGTGCCTCTGGCCCAAACGGGGGAAGTGCCCGAGTTGCTGGCGCGATTGCTGGAGCAGGTGTGGGCCAAGGAGCAGCCCCTGCAACCCATCTGGGCTCCCGAAGATGAAGGCACGAACGCGCGACCGAAATTGCTGGCCTTGGGGTTTGAGACTACCCGTCGGCAAGAGGCTGAGGTGAAGGGTCAAGCCGCCCTTTGGGAAGAGCGCTTGTTGGTGGTGTATTCGCCCACGCTGGCCAAGCAGGCCCGACGCGGCCTACGAAAGCGGCTGCTGCGGGCGGAGGAAGAGTTGAAGGCGCTGACCCCGCCCCGAGGACGCGGGCGCCGCCAGTGGGAGGATCTGGAAGCGCTGCAAGCGGCGGTGCGAGCCATCCTCCAGAAGCGGCGGGTGGAAGGGTTGCTGGAGGTCACCTATGAGCGGGAGGTGGAACGACACCACATCCGCAAATACGGCCATCGGCCGGCGCGTACGGAAGAACGGGTGCGCTATGTGGTGCATGGGAGGCGTAACGAGGAGGCCATCAGTGATGCCCGGCGTCGCATGGGCTGGCGCTTGTATGTCAGCGATGCTCCAGCTGAAGAGTTTTCGTTGACGCAAGCGGTATGGGCCTACCGAGGGGCACCACGGATGGAGCGCAACTTCAGCCGCTTGAAGGGGCGTCCTTTGGGGATCCGTCCCTTGTATGTGCAGCGGGAAGACCATGCCAAAGGGATAGTGCGCCTGCTTTCGCTGGCCTTGCGGGTACTGACGCTGGTGGAGCACGTGGTCCGGGAAGCCCTGCAGGTCGCCGGGGAGACCCTGAAAGGCCTCTACGCCGGGAACCCCAAACGAGAGACGACACGCCCCACGACGGAGCGGTTGTTGAAAGCATTTCGTGGCATCACGCTGAGCATCGTGCTTCTTCCAGATCGAATGATTCGTCATGTCACACCTTTATCCGCGCTCCAGCGACGTATCTTGGAATTGCTGGGTCTCCCGGTCTCAATGTATGAAGATCTGGCTTTGTCGATTGGCCCAATTCCGCCATAGTGTCCGCAAAACGAGCGAACGATAGGTGATAGAAGCTTACCGCAATTTCACTTTCTATGCAAGAAATGAGCGAATGACAGGTGTCAAGGTGCAAACTGGTGAAAAGCGGGTCCTCTTCATTTGCTTGTGTCGCGTTTTGTGGTATAATTGTCATGGCTCATCCTCTCTGTGATAGGTGTTTGGGTCAAAACAATTCTACCACAGAAGGATGAGCTTTTCATCTTCACCCTAAACCGGAATCACTTTGCAGATACGTGTTAATGACAGATTTGCCGCCGCCCCTGACGAGCGGTTCAGGAAAACAAAAGTCTTAACAGTTCCAGCCCATCCGATTACGCTAACGACCACGTTGAAAATCGCCCCTTTGCGATGGAATTACCATCAACGGCAGCGTAGTAACTCCACTTCAATAAGTATCAGACTGCCCCCTCATGACGACCCACCGGGTTGTTCGGGAAGCAATCGTTCTATTTGAGCCAATAGATCGGGCACATCACGCGTAATGGTTTTCCAGACCTCATCCCAATCAACCGCATCATAGGCATGGATGAGATGGTCACGCATGCCAGCAATGAGTGACCATGGAATATCTGGGTGTTGAGCACGGAACTCGTGAGAAAGTCGCTTGACTGCTTCCCCTATGACCATCAGCTGGTACAACACAGAGGACTGTGTTTTGAGATCGTCCAGGAAAGCTGTTTTCGACATAATCTTTTACGAATAAAAGCACCAAGCGCGCAGCATTAGCAATATCAAGTAGAACAGCCTCGTCTCGCTGCATGACCCACCCCTTGTTCAGAGAAAAGCACTTGGGCGGTGCTTAGTATCTCTCGACGGCGCAACCAGTTTGGGCTACGCTCAAGAGCGCGTTTGCTAATGAGGTCCACGCTCCGTTGGAATAGTGCTTGCAGCTCCTGTTGCATCTGTACATGATCAAACAATCCCCACTCAGCATCAGGAGCGAAAACCACCAGCATATCCAGGTCACTCTCAGGCCCAAAGTCATCGCGCAAAGCAGAACCAAACAGCGCCAGTTCGCGGATCCTCCAGCGATGGCAGAACTCGGCGATTTCTTTTCCGGGAATTGTGGTCATTAAGTCGCCCACTTTTGCTCCTCTTTATCACATGAACCGATGCATTCTGGGAAAAGCCAGTGCTTTATTAACCACGTTGAAAATCGCCTCTTTGCGGATGGAAATATACTTGGCACGGGCACAATCTTTCACTGTACCTGTTTAGCGTCTACCGTGGGATATTCGTCCCAGGCACAAGCACCTGACGCTCACAGACTTAGCCGCAGTGCGTCCAAACTCCCCTATCCTTGTGAGCTACCAGGAGAGGGGATGGGTGAGGTAGACATGGCATATCTTCACCAGGTAAGTGATGAAGGGGTTAGTCTAGAGCGCGATCTCGTTTCTATTGGCTCACCGTAATTGAATCTCTATCACCCTGTAGCATTTGGACATGCCCAGACTATCCGTTCCTTCACCCTCCCGCAACGCAAAAATCAGATATGCGCCAGGATAAGACCAGCGAACGACGAGCCCCTCTGAGTCGCGTCCCAATATCACCGGCTCTTCCGTCGTTTCTGATTTTGGGTGAATCTCCAGCACATCATCTGCGGGCATCCCGATGTAGACCCCTTCCCATTCAAGCACGGCCGCCGGGATAGACGCTCGCGTGGGCATTGGTGTTCGGGTCTGTGTAGGAGTGGGTGAAGGGCCGGGAGTAGCGGTATCCGTCGGAGTAGAGGTAATCGTGGGAGGTGGTGTTGCTGTATGTGTTGGCGTGAGACTTGGCGTTAAAGTGGGGGTATTAGTCGGACGCGGAGTATAAGTTGGTAAAATACCAACCTCTCGCAATGCTGCATCGGTGACCACACACGCCATAGAGCAACCAAGACAAACCAGAAAAGACATAACGAGAATCACTAGCAGAGACACCGAGACGCCAGAACCGATTGGTAATACAACTTTTTTGTTCCCAAGATACCGTATCGCGGATATAACAGCATTGGCAATAATGGTTAAGATAGACTTAATGGCTTGAAATGGAACTGCCATTAGTGAAAAGATAATTCCACAGCCACAACAACCACGAGGGCCTTTGACTTCGAGGATGGCTGGATTGTACTCCAAACCACATTTGGGACAATAGTGTCTAAGTTGAGTCATACCACATTTTTTACAACTTAGCCCACGAACGCTCCCATCAGCATAATTCTCGATGAATAAGAATTTTGCACCAGCCCCGCAATTCGGACAACGGATAATCTTGGTGGTCTTCTTGCACCTTGGACATCTGAGGATAAATTCGGGCATCGTTAACCTTCCTAAATATTTTCATGATTCTCCAAAGGTCCGCCTTGATGGGAACTCAGCCGCCGCGGGTGTATTCAACCAGATTCACACCTCCCCCCTCCAGAATTCCTCTGGCAATGGTTCGTAGAAATCATCACTGTAACCAGCAAAGAATTGCTTTGCTATCAGACGCAACCAGTACGTCTGTTTCTCTACACCGTTAGTTCACCGACAAGATTGTCGCCGCGCCAGGCTTGCACCGAATCACCAACTATAGGACTATTATACCACGCCTCGTAGCTCAGGCCAAATTCAGTAGATGGGGACCGTCACGAGTTTGGGACAAGGCCCTGAGGCGTCTCCAGGGGCCAGGCAAGGCTGAGTCCGGTGCAAAGAGAAGCCATAGGCACCTGGCTGACGTCATAGCCAGCCAATTCCAGGGGAC
>JACIWR010000132.1 GCA_014360845.1 Anaerolineae bacterium | reverse complement strand
GGACTCGGTCTTTCGTCATCCTTCGACTGCGTGCGCCCCCTCGCTGCCGCTCAGGGGCGCACTCCGCTCAGGATGACTCCTGCTCCAAATGTAGAGCAGAGCGCCTCTTCGCCATGGCATTCTCAAACTGTCAGGTGACTAGATAGCCGTGGTGAGGTCCTGAGCTCCGTGGAGGAATCATGGGTGAAGGTTTGAAGATCTAAGGAGAGAGGAATCATGACCACAGGGGGTCTACAAGGAGGCCAATACAAGCCTCTGAACAACGATCAACTGCACCAGATTCACGAGACCGCGTTACGAGTGTTGGAAGAAATTGGGATGCAGGTAAACAACAGCCGGGCTTTGGAGATATTTGCTTCCCAAGGGGCCAAAGTTGACTGGTCGGGCAGGCTGGTTAAACTGCCCTCCTCGATGGTGGAGGATGCCCTGGTCAGCGCTCCTTCTAGCGTCGTTCTCTGCGGACGGGAAGAGAAACACGACCTCATTTTGGAGGATGGGCGCGTGTATATGGGTACGGGTGGAACTGCGCTCAACGTCCTCGATCTGAGCGGGAGACGGCGACGGTCGAGTCTGGAGGATGTGAGACAGATTGCTCGCCTGGTGGACGCTCTGAAGAACATTCATTTCTACCTTCTTCCCGTCTATCCCAATGAGCTACCCAAGGAGATTGTGGACGTTAACCGCTTCTACGCTGGCCTGGCTAACACCACCAAGCACGTGATGGGCGGCGTTTACACCCTGGAAGGTATGCTGAAAGTAATCGAGATGGCGGAGAGAATCGCCGGGGGAGCTGAGGCCCTCCGCGAGCGCCCCATAATCTCTTTTATCACCTTGGTCATCAGCCCTCTCAAACTGGATGACCTTTACGGTGAGATGCTCATCGAGATCGCCAGGCGAGGGATTCCGGTGGCCATACCTTCTGAGCCCCAGTGCGGCTCCACCGCCCCGGTGACGCTGGCTGGTCATTTGGTGCTCTTCGCGGCTGAAACCCTGTGCGGCGTCACCCTGGCCCAGCTCGTGAATCCCGGTACGCCTGTGCTGTGCGGTCACGTGGGAACCATCGCGGATATGCGCACTATGTCCTATGTGTCGGGGGCAGTGGAAATGGGGCTCATGGATGCCGCCGGGGCGCAACTGGCTCAGTTCTGGCAGCTGCCTTATTATGCCACCGCTGGGATGTCGGATGCGAAGGTGCCAGACGTACAGGCGGGTTACGAGTCGGCCATCACCTTGCTTCCTGTGGCCCTGGCCGGAGCTAACTACATTCACGATGCGGCGGGTTTGTTGGATTTCGCGCTCACGGCCAGTTATGAAAAGTATGTCATTGACGACGAGATTATCGGGATGGTGCTCCGCGCTTTGCGGGGTATTGAGGTGAGCGAGGATTCCCTGGCCTTCGATGTGATTGCGCATGTGGGACCGGGAGGGCATTTCCTGGCTGAGAAGCACACCATTCAACATATGCGCCACGAGTTCTTTTATCCTCAACTGAGCGACCGGAGCAACTATGATGACTGGGCAGCCCGGGGAGCCAAGGACGGGCGCGAACGCGCGCGGGAGATGGCGGAGAAAATCCTGGCTGAACATCAGCCGTTGCCTATCGCCTCCGAGGTGGAGAGGGAGCTCCGTGAAAGCGTCCCTGGTCTGATGTGAAGAGAGGACGCGGCGCGGAGGCTCCCGTTTTTGACATGTCTTGTGATTTGATGTATATTTATGCACTACTTGCTCACTGGGCAGCTTTGCATTTAATCGTGGAGGTGCTTTTTCGGCCATAGAACCACACAGAACTGCTCGTCATATTCACCCTGACAGAGTATTGGACTTTCTGTGAAAATCAGTGTGTTTCTGTGGCGAAATTGAATCGTCCACGGTCAAGTGGGGCGCTACCTGCTCACTGCGGCGAAGCCATCATTCCATTTTCGAGAGGTGCGATTTGTTGAAACTACAGAGACATCCCGCCAACCCCGTTCTCAAACCCAACCCGCTTAACGAGTGGGAGACGCTGAACGTCTTTAATTGCGCAGTCGTTTACCATAACGATTTGTTTCATCTGCTCTATCGAGCTCAGGGCCTTGATTACATCAGCCGTATCGGCTATGCCGTCAGCGCCGATGGTGTTCATTTTAACCGCTTGCAGCAGCCCGTCCTCTCCCCCCAGGGCGAGTGGGAGACGCGAGGAGTTGAGGACCCGCGGGTCACTTACTTGGCCACTGAAGGGCGCTTCATCATGGCTTATACGGCGTATTCGCCTAAGGGCATCACGCCCATGTTCGCCGAAAGCACAAACCTCATCACCTGGAAGAGGATAGGCCCGTTAACGACTGGTGAGAACAACAAGGATCACGTACTTTTTCCCCGCAAAGTGGGGGGCCGGTACGTTACCTTTCACCGGCGCCCGCCTTCCATCTGGATAGCGTATAGTGATAACCTGCGGGATTGGGATAGCTTCCAGGTGGTCATGGCCCCCAGGCCGGAGAATTGGGATTGCACGCGGGTGGGGGCTGGTGGTGTACCCATCGAGACGGAGCATGGTTGGCTGGTCATATATCACGCCTATGACGACGATCACGTCTATCGCCTGGGCGCTTGCCTATTGGACCTGGAAGACCCTACGCGAGTGATCCGTCGGCCTGATGAGCCGATCTTTGAGCCGGAGGAATTGTGGGAGACGCGGGGTGATGTGCCCAATGTGGTGTTCTCCTGCGCTAACCCGGTGGTGAACGGCACGGTACATGTCTATTATGGCGGCGGCGACCACGTCATTGGGCTGGCGACCTGCCCGTTAGAGGATTTGGTGGAGTTTGTGCTGCGCGCGTGATAACGCGCGATGGTGACTACTCAGCCTATGCTCCAAGTCCCTGTCCCGGGGACGTTCCATGCGGCAAGATGCTGTCTTTTGCACGGCTTTCTCAGCCGAGACGCCCCCGGGACGGGGGCTACGAGCCTGGGGAGGACAGTGCGCCTGCTAGCCTGAGTAGTAACGCGCGATGCTGAATATAATTCCGCGGTCAAATCGAAACGACTCCTCGGCTGCTCGGTGAGCCCAGGAGTCGTTTGTTTGTGGAGACTCCGTGGCCGGTGGGCAGGTCAGAAGCCCTCGCCGCAGTCATCCCCCCGCTCGCGGAGTCCAACTCCGCGAGAAGAGCTGTCACTGACCCCTCACTGCGTGAAGGACTTGCTTCGACGACGTGTCATGTATTTGCCAATCACATTAGAAAATGGTACAATTTAACCAAATACCGGCGTGTTACGCTGAGGAGTAGTTGTGATCAAGCAGTTCGGTTTACGCGATTTTCTGTCCGTAGGGAAAATACAACGAGAGGGCATCCTGCTGGGCCTGGAAGAGGCTTTCACCCGCGCTTATCGTCCTCTGCTGGCTGCTCTGGCGGCTTATTTCACCGCCAATGGCATGGGTACCTGCACCTATGTCAGTGTCAACGACGAGAGCGGAGAGGTGGAGGGCTTTGTGCAGGTACGCTTGCGCCGCAATCGCCCGGAGGCGGACGTGGTTTTCATCTCCCCCGCCTTTGGAGATGAGGACGTGGGTCAGGTATGGTTGCGCTTGCTCAAGCACGTGTGCCAGCAGGTGGGCGAGTGGGGCGTACAGCGCGTTTTCGCCCGTTTGCCGGAGGGCGGTCCTGAGATGGGGCCGTTTCGCCAGGCCGGCTTTGTGGTTTACACGCGGGAGGACATCTTTCGCCTCACGCCCAAGCAGATAGGGGAGCGACTCTCGCACCCGGAATTGTATCCCGCCTTACGGCCAGAAAGCGTTATGGATAACTGGGCCTTGCAACAGCTCTACATGGCCGTTGCCCCGCGCCTGGTGCAACAGGCTGAGAGCCTGGCGGACTCGGTGACCGATACCCAGTTGCTGGAGTGGATTGGTTTTGGTCAGCGGGAAGGATATATCCTTGAAGACCAGGAGGAGATTATCGGCTATCTCCAGTTGTGGCGGGGCCAGGTGGGACATTGGCTGAGGATTTTCCTGCATCCCCGCGCTTACGATCGGGTGGAGCAGTTGATCGCTCATGGTCTGGCCTGTTGGCAGCGGTATCCACCCCGACCGTTGTATTGCGCAGTGCGGGAATATCAGGGGGGATTGCGAGGCCCGTTGGAGACCTTTGGCTTTCGCTTCTTCGCGACGCAGGCCATCGTCGTCAAGCATACGACGGTGCGCGTGCAGGAGCGAGTGCCCAGATTGGTGCCCGCTTTGGAGAAAAGAATCGGACCAACGACTCCTATCGTGAACAGTAAACATTCTCCGTCGTCTTCGACGGTGCGACCGAGGTGAGTAGAAGGAAATGCAACAGAAGATAACAGATGATTTAGACGCACTATTGGCGGTATTGCCAACCCACATCCGGACGGCTTTGGAGAAGGCCGACCGGGGTGACGAATTACTGGAAATAGTGATGGACCTGGGCCGACAGCCGGAAGCCCGTTTTCTGGACCACGAGCTGGTGCTCAGCAATCAGGAGGTGACCGCTGAACAGATTGATGAAGTTGTCTCGCGGGTTAGCGAGTTCGACGAAGACAATCGGGCCGGTATCGAGCGCACATTGCATCGCATTTCGGCCATACGCAATCGCAAAGGGCGCATTGTAGGGCTGACCTTGCGCGTGGGTCGTGCGGTCTACGGCACTATCGGCATTATCCAGGACATCGTGGAATCGGGCAAGAACATCTTGCTGCTGGGTAGGCCGGGAGTGGGCAAGACGACTTTGTTGCGCGAGGCGGCTCGGGTGCTGGCCGAGACCAAACGCGTGGTGATCGTGGACACTTCCAACGAAATCGGTGGCGACGGCGACATCCCCCATCCGGCGGTAGGGCGCGCGCGACGTATGCAGGTGCCCTCGCCAGCCCTTCAGCACGAGGTGATGATCGAGGCGGTGGAGAACCACATGCCGGAGGTGATCATCATTGACGAGATTGGGCGCGAGTTGGAGGCGGAGGCGGCGCGCACCATCGCGGAGCGCGGTGTGCAGCTCATCGGCACAGCTCATGGCAACAGCCTGGACAATCTCATGATGAACCCGACCCTGGCCGATCTGGTGGGGGGCATTCAGAGCGTGACTCTCTCCGATGAGGAAGCGCGGCGACGGGGCACACAAAAGTCCATCCTGGAGCGCAAAGCACCCCCTACCTTCGACGTGGTGGTGGAGATTCAAAGCTGGCAGCGCGTGGCCGTGCACCACGACGTCGCCGCAGCAGTAGATGCCATCCTGCGTGGTCGTAGCCGGCCCGCGGAAATTCGCTATCGCGATGCGAGCGGGGAGGTCCAGGTGGAAAAGACGACCCTGCCCCCGCCCACACTCGAGCCGGAGGAGGCAAGGTCCAAATACGTCCAGCCGAACCAGGTCAAGCGCACGGCGCTCCATGCCTATCCCTACGGCATCGCCCGTAATCGGCTGGAACAGGCGGCCAAACATCTGCATGTCCCGCTCTCCGTAGTGGACGCGCTGGAGGAGGCCGAGGTGGTCATCACCCTCAAGCACTATTATCGCAAGCGGCCACGGGTCATGTCTGAGGCGGAAAAGCGCGGAGTGCCTATCTACGTGCTGCGCTCCAACACGGTGAATCAGATGGAGAGCTGCCTGGCGGAGATTTATGGTTTGGAGCCGTCTGATCTGGACCCTTTTGCCCTGGCCATGCGCGAAACTGAAGAAGCGATTCAAAAGGTGATGTCCGGCGCGCGCGTGGTGGAGCTCTCGCCACAGAATGCGTATATCCGTCGTTTGCAACACGAGATGGCCCGCGCGGCCAACCTGGTCTCCCACAGCCGGGGTAAGGAGCCCAGGCGTCGAGTGCGAATCTACAGGGAGTGAGGAAGGGATTGTTCATCACTTTTGAAGGGCCGGACGGAAGTGGGAAGACCACCCAGGTTCACCTGCTTTACCGGTACCTGAAAGAGCAGGGGTATCCTGTCTACCTGGCTCGCGAGCCGGGCGGCACCAGAATCGGGGATCAAATTCGGGCGGTGCTGCACGATGTACGCAACGTGGAAATGCGCCCCGAGGCGGAGATTCTGCTCTATTCGGCCTCGCGGGCGCAACTGGTGGGACAGGTCATCCGTCCTCGGCTGGCGGCGGGGGATATCGTGCTCTGTGACCGTTACGCCGAGTCCACTCTGGCGTATCAGGGCTATGGGCGGCAGTTGGATTTAGCTACGCTGCAGATTATCACCCGGTTCGCCACCGGCGGTTTACGGCCTGATCTCATCATCTACCTGGACATCCCGGTGGAGGAGGGGCTGCGGCGGCGCTTGGCGGCACATCAGCAGGACGGGGCGGAGTGGAATCGCATGGATCAGGAGACGGTGGATTTTCATCGTCGAGTGCGCGCAGGCTACCTGCAGATGGCCCAGACCGAACCGGAGCGCTGGTGTGTTCTAGACGCATCTCAGCCCGTGGATGTGATTCAGCAGCGTATTCGAGAGGAAGTCCTCGCTCGTTTGGAGGGGGCGTAGAATAGTTGTTCATGTGCCAGCAGGCGGAATTCAGAGAGAAAGGGTGAGGGAGAGGGAGGATGAAACTTGTCCTGAGCATCGTGCATAGTGATGACGCCCGCCCACTGATTGATGCTTTGATGCAGGGGGGATATCGAGCGACGATGATCAGCACGACCGGCGGCTTTTTGCGCGAAGGCAACGCCACCATCCTGGTGGGCACGGATGACGCCAACGTACCCGATGTCTTGCGCATCATCCGCGAAAGCTGTCACACGCGCACTCAGTACGTTAATCCCTTGCCGCCAGTGATGGAATCCGGCGAAGTGTACATGCCCACACCGGTCGAGGTGCAGATGGGTGGGGCCACCGTGTTCGTGCTCGAGGTCACTCAGTTCGAGAGGTTCTGAGTGGGGGCGACGCTCGCGTCGCCCCTGCTAGAATTCGTCGAGGCCGCCCTCCATCTCGCCGCCGAGATCCGGCATGGCTTCTTCGATCTCCTCAGGGCTTTGTCCAGCTTCCAGCCGGTCTACGACCTCGTCAAATTCCGGACCTAAGTCTTCGCCCATTTCCTTGCTCATTTTGCGCATCCAGCGGGCGATGGACTTGGGGTCGTTTTCGTCTAGCCCGGCCAGGTTGCTGGGATCGGCTAAGTCCTCCAGATGGCTTTCCTCGGAGCGGACGACGGCCACGCGTGATATCAGGCGGGTCAGGTTGGTGCCCCCGCAACGAGGGCACTGGGCGGTATTTTCTTCAACTTCGGAGAATGTACGCCAGAGCACGCTCACCCGTCGTCGGCAGTCATGGCATAGGTATTCGTAGATGGGCATGATACGTCCTCCTGGCACTGGATGGTGTATGTGTTCGCTGTCTCTACTCGTGGGGCGGGTTTCATGAACTTTCAGAAAATAATTGGGTTATCGCCTCCGGCCTCGCCTGGGGCTCGAAGCCCCGGGCTGAGCGGCGGAAGGGCGCTGCAAGCGCCCTGAAAGTTGTCTGGAAGGCTCAATAGCCCGCTTCCAAGCGGGCTTGAGCTGCTCAGCCCTGAGCCCTCGGCCTGAGCCTTCGGCGTGAGCTCAGGCGAACGCTCGGGCCGAAGGCTTTGGCTCGGGGCGACCGGGCAGCTTCTGTAACCCAGATAATTTCTTAAACTTCATTCAGCCTGTCCGCGCAGGCTGGAAAGCCTGCACCACAGGCCGCCCAAGACGTCGGGTGCGTCATCAACTCAGAAGCTGCAGAAGCGGGCGAAAAAAGTTGCAGGCACGAGTCAGATGTACTCCGCTAGCAGCTCTTTTACTTGCTCCGGTCGTAGTTTCTGCAGCGGCTGTTTCACCAGGGGACCGGCTTGCAGGGCTGGTATCTGCTCTTCGTAAGTAGGGACGCCCTCCACGCGATAGAAAATCCCGATGGGGATGCGCTCGCCCCACTGGTAGGCCAGTTCCCAGGCGGCGGTTTTGTCCCGCACGTCGTGGTCGGTCTCTTCCAGTTTGTAGACGCGCGAGTTGTAGAAATCGTAAGCGCTGGCGCGGTTGAAGGTGACGCAGGGCTGGAGCACGTCCACCAGGGCGTAGCCGGGGTGCTGCAGGGCCTCGCCGATGAGCCAGACCAGGTGGCGCAGTTCGGCGGGATAGCCTCGGGCGACGAAAGTCGCACCGGCGGCGATGGCCAGGGCCAGGGGCGGCACGGGACGGTCAATAGCGCCTTCTGGCGAGGTGGGGGTGACCATGCCGGCGTCGCTGGTGGGGGAGTATTGTCCTTTGGTCAGGCCGTAGACCCGGTTGTTTTGCACGATGTCCACGATGCCGATGTTGCGGCGGATGGCGTGGAGCATGTGGCTTAATCCCATACCGTATCCGTCACCGTCGCCGTGGACGGTCATGATCTTGAGCCCGTGATTGGCCAGTCGGGCCCCGGTGGCCACTGCCAGGGAGCGCCCGTGGATGGTGTGGAAACCGGTGACTTTCATGTAGTGGGGCAATTTGCTCCCGCAGCCGATGCCGGTGAAGATAACCACCTGATGAGGTGCCAGGTTTTGCTCGGCTAAGGCCATTTTGATGGCGTTCAGGATGCCGTAGTTGCCGCAGCCTTTGCACCAGGTGGGTAGTTCAGGGCTGTCAAAGTCTTGGCGTGTAACCATTGCTCACCTCCCTATCCCAACTCGCCGATGTATCTTCTCAAAATGTAGGGGCGAACCCTTGCGGTCGCCCAGGCGGGCAGGTGCAAGACCTGCCCCTACCCCAAATTATTGAGAAGATACTCGCCGATGATGTATTCCGGGGTGAAGGGCCGGCCGTCGTATTTCAGGATGTGGTCGTGCACGGCCAATCCCGTCTGGCTGCGGATGAGGGTGGCCAGTTGCGCCGTGGCATTGACCTCGACCGCCACCACCCGGCGGGCCGATTGCAGGGCCGCTGTCGTCGCTGTTGCGGGGAAAGGCCACAAGTCGGTGAAGTGCAACAGATTGGCCCGCGCCGGCTGAGCGGCGTTGAGCCTGTCCACTGCTTCCCGCAGCGGCCCGTAGGTTGATCCCCAGCAGACAAAGGTGATTTCTGCCTCTTGGGGACCGTATCGGGACGGGCCGGACATCTCTTGTGCCATGCCGGTCATCTTGCGCATGCGTTTATCCATCTGCGCTATGCGCATCTCGGACTCCTCGGTGATGGTCCCCCGCTCGTCGTGCTCGTTGCTGGCGGCGACGTAGACCGCTTTGGGATGGCCGGGCAGTGCCCTGGGCGAGACGCCCGAAGCGGTGAGGCGATAGCGCAGGTATGTGCCCTCCAGCGCGTCCAGGTCCGCTTCGCTCAACAGCTCCCCGCGATCAATTTCCACCGCGTCGAAGTCGAGGGCATCGAGTTCCAGGGAGCGCACGGCCACGGCCAGGTAATGGTCACTGAGCACCAGGGCGGGAGTCTGGTACTTCTCCGCCAGGTTGAAGGCCCGCCAACCGGCCACAAAGCACTCCTCGTGGGTGCCCGGAGCCAGGAGGAAGCGCGGGAACTCCCCCTGTGAGGCGTAGAGCATAAACAGCATGTCGCCCTGCTCGTGGCGGGTGGGCAGTCCGGTGGATGGCCCCGGACGTTGGGCATTGTAGATGACGAGTGGCGTCTCTGTGATGCCGGCTAACCCCAGCGCCTCGACCATCAGGGCGAAACCGCCTCCTGAAGTCGGCACCAGGGCGCGTGCCCCCATGTGGGCAGCACCGATGGCCATGTTGATGGCCGCGATCTCGTCCTCCGTGTGCTTGATCACCACGCCGTAGCGGGCCGAGTGGGCGGCCATCCAGTGCAGCACCGGTGAGCCGGGCGTCATTGGGTAGCCGGAGACGAAGCGGCAACCGCCGGCCAGCGCTCCCAGGGAGAAGGCCTCGGTGCCGTTGAGCACCATGTGGGGCGGGGCATCGGGCAGGGTACGCAGTTTGAAAGGGAAATCGGCGGCGTACTTTTGCCCCTCTCGATACCCGGCTTCCGCAGCCGCCAGGTTGCCATCCACCACCTTTTGCCCCTTACGGGCGAAGTTCTCGCGGATGACGCTGCGCATGGGTTCCAGGTCCAGGCCGGTCATGCCGGCGGCAACACCCAGGGCCACGGTGTTGCGGGCCAGGGTGACACCGGCCGTCTCCTGGGCTATGTCGCTGAGAGGAATGGGGATGTAGCGGACGCCGTTGCCGGTCAACTGCTCCGAAGGGACTTTGAGGCGGGAATCGTAGACGACGGCTCCCCCCTGGACCAGTTTATCCCGGTGGCGGGGGATGGTTTCCTCGGTCAGGGCTAGAAGTAAGTGCACCGGCTCCGCGTGGGAGTGTTATGGGTGCTCGCTGACGCGGATGGAGAAGCAATTAGGTCCACCGCGAATACGGGAGTAGTAATCGGGCAG
>JACIWR010000131.1 GCA_014360845.1 Anaerolineae bacterium | reverse complement strand
GGGCGCTGCTCACCGATCTGGTGGAGCTGCCCAACCTCATCGGGCAGGTGCTGTCCAACGGCCACGAGTACGAAGCGCTGGCCAATGAGTTTTTCAAAAAGGACAACTTCCTCTACCTGGGACGGGGCATCAACTACCCCATTGCTCTGGAGGGGGCGCTCAAGCTGAAGGAGATCAGTTACATCCATGCTGAGGGGTATCCCGCCGGCGAGATGAAGCACGGTCCCATCGCTCTGATTGACGAGCGGATGCCGGTGGTGGCCATCGCCGTGCGGGATCAGGTCTACGAGAAGATGATCTCCAACATCGAGCAGGTGAAAGCCCGTGGCGGGACGGTGATCGCCGTGGCGACCGAGGGCGACACACGCATTGCCCGCAAAGCTGATCACGTTTTATACGTACCCCAGACCTCGCCCCTGCTCACGCCGGTGTTGACCGTGTTGCCCTTGCAGTTGTTGGCTTACCACATCGCCGTGCGTCGGGGTTGTGATGTGGATCAGCCCCGGAACTTGGCCAAGAGCGTGACGGTGGAGTAGGTGAAAACTTTGCCCCAACTCGATCTTCGATCTCGCGGAGTTCAACTCCGCGAGATCGAAAAACTGAAACGCACTCCCCGGCGCGGGGCAATTTGCGCATTTCAGGGGAACATGATATAATAACGTCGGTCATAGAGGCGTACTGGAGAAAAGTGGGCATCCCCCACTTTTCTTCTTGTCAGGGCCAGTGTGATTTTCGATCAACAATGTATTGCCAGGAGGACCGGCAAGTGAAGAACGATTTTCTTGTCGCTTTTAATCAAATCTGTAGTGAGCGCAACCTGCCCAAAGAAGTAGTGCTCGAGACCATCGAGACGGCGCTGGTGGCGGCTTACAAGCGTAACTTCGGTTCAACGCAGAACATCACGGCCAAGATTGATCCGAACACCGGCAAGGCTCTGGTGTTCGTCGAGAAAACCGTCGTCGAGGAAGTGCACGACGACCGCTTTGAGATTGATCTGGAGGGAGCGCGACGCATCAATCCGGAGGCCGAACTCGGACAGGTGGTGCTCATCGAGAGCACACCCCGCGAGTTTGGGCGCATCGCGGCGCAGACGGCCAAGCAGGTGATTTTGCAACGCATTCGCGAGGCGGAGCGCGATGTGCTGTTCTCCAATTACGCCGATCGAGAAGGGGAGATCATCAACGGTACGGTGCAGAGCGTCACGCCGCGGGCCATTACCCTCAACCTGGGCCGTACCGAGGCCATCCTGCCTCGCAGTCAGCAGATGCCGGGAGAGCGCTACCGCCTGCACCAGCGGGTGCGAGCCTATGTGTTGGAAGTGCGCCGCAGCAATCGCGGCCCACAGATAGTGGTCTCTCGCACGCATCGGGGTATGCTGCGCCGCTTGCTGGAATTGGAAGTGCCCGAGATTTACAACGGCACGGTGGAAATCAAGGCCATCGCCCGCGAAGCCGGCTCCCGTTCCAAAGTGGCTGTTGCCGCGTTGCAGGAAGGCGTGGACCCGGTAGGCTCCTGCGTGGGTATGCGTGGAGTGCGTATCCAATCCATCGTCAACGAGCTGAACGGCGAGAAGATTGACGTGGTGGAGTGGAGTCCAGACCCGGCTACTTTCATTGCCAATGCCCTCAGCCCCGCTCAGGTGAGCAGGGTCTTGCTGGATGAGCATGGCGATGGCAAGACGGCGACGGTGATCGTCCCCGACGACCAGCTATCGCTGGCCATTGGTCGAGAAGGGCAGAACGCTCGCCTGGCGGCTAAGTTGACCGGCTGGCGAATTGACATCAAGAGCGTCTCGGAAGCGGCGGAGGAGATGGCACGTCGCGAAGCGGAGATTGAAGAAAAGCGCGACCTGCTATCCCTGGCCGAGGCCATTCTACTGGGCAAGGAAGAAGCGCCCGCCGCCGTGGAAGAAGCCACCCCGGATATGCTGGAGCAGGTCTTCGACATGCCGGTTGAGGACCTGGGGCTGAGCACACGGGTCTACAATGTCCTCGCTGAGGCAGGGATTACCGAGGTAGGCCAGCTTGTGCAGAAGTTGGTCGAATCGGAATCCGCGCTGCTCACTATTCCCGGCTTCGGCCCCAAGGCTCTGGACGAGGTCAAGCAAGCCTTGCAGGAGAAGGGTCTCGCCCCGTTAGCGCCGGAACCTGCTGAACTGCCTGAGGAGGTAGAAGAGGCAGAAGAAGAGGTGGCAGAGGCGGAAGTGGCGCCACCAGCGGAGGCGGTTGAGGCCCTGGAGGCTGAGGCAGCCGAAGCGGAAGTGGGGGAAGTGGAAGAAGAGGCTTTGCCCGTCGCGGAGGCGGCAGAAGTCGAAGCAGTTGAAGAAGCCGCTGCAGGGGCGGAGGAAGTTCCCGAAGCGGTGACGGAGGCGGAGGCCGCCGTCGAAGCGGAGGCTGCGGTCGAAGAAGAAGCCGAAGAAAAAGTCGAGGAAGAGGAGATGGAGGCGGAGCCAGTGGAGGGCTGGTACCTCGAAGAAGAAGAGGAAGAGCTGGAGGGTCTCGACTTCGAAGAAGAGTTGGAAGAGAAGAGAAAGAAGCGGCGGAAAAAGCGCGTCTACGAATACGATGAGACTTTCGGCAAGGTAGTGACCAAGCGACGGCGTAAGCCCAGCCGTCGGCGTACTGAGTGGGAGGATTATCTTGACTGATGCCGCGTAAACATGTGCCCTTGCGCACCTGTGTGGGTTGCCGTCAGGTGCGCTCCAAGCGCGAGATGGTGCGTATTGTGCGCACCCCCACCGGCGAAATCGAGATTGACGAACGAGGAAAGAAGTCCGGGCGAGGTGCTTACCTCTGCCGCCGTCGTGATTGCTGGCTCAAAGGCTTGAACAAGGGCGGGCTCGAGCACGCCCTCAAGGTCAGCCTGACGGAAGAGCAGAGGGCCTTGCTGCAAGCCTATAGCGAGTCTCTGCCGGAAGAGGAGCTTACCGACGTCGACTGATGGACCACGTTGTGGCTGGTGAGACGCTCCGGCGAGATATGTGTGAGATGCAGAGGAAAAGGGGAAGGGGTGACTGATGGTGGATGAACAAACTAAAGTGGTAATTATACCGGAATTCCTGACCGTTCGCCAATTGGCCAACCTGATGGACGTCAGTCCCATAGACATCATCAAAGAGCTGATGAACGCCGGCTTGATGGTGAACATCAATCAGCAAATTGATTTCGACACGGCGGCCATCGTGGCCAGCGAGATGGGCTTTGAGGCTCAGCCGGAGGCTGCTCTGGCAGAGGAAGAGGAAGAAGAAGCTATTCCGGTTAAGCAGCAGTTCATCGCCGGTGAGGCCCCGGAGGACCTGGTGCCCAGGCCGCCGGTGGTGACCATCTTGGGCCATGTGGACCACGGCAAAACCAAGCTGTTGGATGCCATTCGGCACACCAATGTGGCTGAGGGCGAAGCGGGAGGCATCACCCAGCACATTGGCGCTTACCAGATCACCCATCAGGGCAAGCACATCACTTTTTTGGATACTCCCGGCCACGAGGCTTTCACCGCTATGCGTGCCAGAGGCGCTCAGGGTGCGGATATCGCCGTGTTGGTGGTGGCCGCCGATGACGGCGTGCAGCCTCAGACGAAAGAAGCCATCGCCCACGCCCGCGCCGCGCGCGTGCCCATCATCGTCGCTCTCAATAAGATAGACAAACCCAATGCCAACCCCGATCTGGTAAAGCAGCAATTGGCGGATGTGGGGCTGACGGTGGAGGAGTGGGGCGGGGAGACCATTTGTGTCCCGGTCTCGGCCAAGTACGAGACTAACATTGATGAACTGCTGGAGAACATCCTGCTCGTCAGCGAGGTCGCCGACCTGCGCGCCAACCCCAATCGCCCGGCCGTCGGTACCGTGGTCGAGGGCAAGCTGGACAAGAGCAAAGGACCGATGGCCACTGTCCTGGTGCAGAACGGCACATTGCGCGTGGGGGATGCGGTGGTCATAGGCGAGATTTATGGCCGAGTGCGGGCTATGTTCAACGATAGGGGCCAGCGCGTTGAAGAAGCTCCCCCCTCAATGCCGGTGTTGATCTCCGGTCTCTCCGATGTGCCGGCTGCCGGTGATATTCTGGAAGTCGTAGAGAACGAGCGCACAGCGCGCTTGATCGCCAACAAGCGGGCCGCCGAACGCCAGGAAGCGGCTGTTCGACCGAAGGAAGTCTTCACCCTGGATGACCTGTACAATCAGTTCCAGGCGGGTCAGGTCAAAGAGTTGAATCTGATCATCAAGGCCGATGTGCAGGGGTCCATTGAACCCATTGTCACTTCCTTGCAAAAACTGGGTGATGAGTCTCTCCAGGTCAACATCCTGCACCAGGGTACCGGCCATATCACCGAATCCGACATCATGCTGGCCGTGGCTTCTCGCGCCATCGTTATCGGCTTCAACGTCACCGTAGACCCGGCGGCACGGCGCATGGCCGAAAGCGAAGGGGTGGACGTTCGCGTTTACGATATCATCTACAAGCTTATTGATGATGTGGACAAGGCGCTTAAGGGTCTGCTGGAGCCCGTGTACGAGGATGTGACCATTGGTCATGCCGAGGTGCGGGCCGTTTTCCGCGTGCCTAATGTGGGCAAAGTGGCCGGCGTGTACGTCCTGGACGGTGAGATTACCCGCAATTCTCTGGTGCGAGTGCATCGCGGTGAGGAAGTGATTTACGAAGGGCAAGTTGCCTCCCTCAAGCGCTTCACCGAAGACGTGAAGGAAGTGAAGGCCGGGTTCGAGTGCGGGGTGGGCCTGGCCAACTTCGACGATTTCGAAGAGGGAGACATTATTGAAGCATATCGAAAGGAGCGGGTCAGCTAGCCTGACCGATTCCGAGGGTCATGTCTAAACGTCGTCAGAAACGGGTGAGTGAGACTATTCATCACGAATTGAGTGATTTGTTGCTGCGCCGGAGTCGGGATCCGCGTTTGCATTTGGTGACTATTACGGACGTGGATATCAGTCCGGACCTGCGCTATGCGCGCATTTACCTCAGCACGCGGGCCAAAGGGGAGGAGCAAGAGCTCATCCTGCAGGCCGTGCGCAACGCTACCGGTTATCTGCGCACCGAGTTGGCCTCGCGTCTCTCGTTGCGCTTTGTGCCGGAGCTGGCTTTTTACCTGGACGAGTCCTTTGATCGCTACGATCGCATAGAGTCTTTGCTGACGGAAATCAAGACCGAGCTTTCTGCCCCAGAGCAGAGCGCGGAGTAGGGCCGGCGACGGTTTTGCAGATCAGGCGAAACCAATCGTTGTGCTCATTCCCGGTAATGAACGCGAACTGGGCAAGGGTGATGAAGCAGTAGGTGAGGGTAGAAGTGATGAACACAACTCCCGAGGCGCTGATTAGTGAGGCGCAGCGAATCTTACTTATTTGTCACGTCAATCCTGACGGAGATGCTATAGGCTCGTTGCTGGGGATGGGCTGGGCTCTGCGCAAGATGGGCAAACAATGCGTCCTGGCCTGCAGCGATCCTGTGCCGCCCACTTATCATTATTTGCCAGGCAGTGAGACGGTGACCAGTGAGCCGCAGGGGTCTTTTGATCTGGTCATCACCCTGGACGCCAGCGATTTGCGGCGCGTGGGACCGGTGTACACCTCGCTGGACTTAAGCGGGGTACCGATCATTAACATTGACCATCACATCACGAACGTGGGATTTGGCACGGTCAACCTGGTGGACCCGCAGGCCACGTCCACCGCCGAGGTGGTGCTGGCCTTGTTGCGGCGATTGGGAGTGGAGCTGGATCAGACGATCGCTACCTGTCTCTTGAACGGCATCGTCACCGATACGCGGGGTTTCAGCACGCCAAACACCACGCGCAGAGCTATGGAGGCGGCCATCACTTTGATGGATGCCGGCGCACCTCTGGCCAAAGTCACCGATCAGGTCTTCAACCGCCGGCCATTGGCCGAAGTGCGACTGTGGGCCGAGGCTTTGCGTACCGTTCGCCTGGAGGGGCCGATTATCTGGGCCGAGATTACTCCCGCCATGCGCCTGGCTTGTGGTTTCACCGATTCAGGGGATGCGGGGCTGGCCAATTTTCTCATCACGGCCAACGAGGCGGATATAGCTGTGGTCTTCAATCAGCAGGCCGACGGCAAGATTGATGTAGGTATGCGCGCTGTGCCCGGGGTGGACGTATCGGCGGTGGCCCTGGAATTCGGCGGCGGAGGGCATCCGCAGGCAGCAGGATTCAGTATCAACGGCTCTCTACCTGAGGTGCGCGAACGGGTGATCGCTGCTCTTAAACAAGCCTGGCTGGAGCAAAACGATTCTTCTTGAGCACCTGCCTGTGGTGATGAATTGCAGGCAAGTGGGCGTCGCCCCTGCCCTCTGGCGGGGGCGTTTCTGCTGGGTGAGGTGATGCGGAAATCATCGAAGCGAAAGGCAACCGGACGAGCACTTAACGGCTTGCTGCCCCTGGACAAGCCTGCCGGTTGGACTTCTCACGATGTGGTGGCCCATGTGCGCCGCCTTTTACGGGTACGGCGGGTCGGGCACGCAGGTACCTTGGACCCTATGGCCACAGGGTTGCTCATCGTCTGCGTTGGACAGGCCACCCGCGTGGCCGAGTATGTGATGCGCGGTATCAAGGTCTATCGTGCACAGATTCGCCTGGGCATCACCACCGACACCGACGATGCCACCGGTCAGGTTATCGCTCAGGGAGAGGTGAAGGCCGATGAGGAAGCCGTACGCGCGGCCCTGACCAGCTTCCTGGGGACGATTCAACAAGTGCCGCCCTTGTATTCCGCCATCAAACGGGGAGGCCGCCCCCTGTATGAACTGGCTCGGGCCGGAGTCGAACCTCCTCGTGAGCCGCGCCCGGTGACGATACAGCGCATTGACCTGTTGAGCTGGGAGCCACCTGAATTGACCATTGAGGTTACCTGCTCGCCGGGCACTTACATTCGCGCCCTGGCCCGCGATTTGGGGCAGCGTCTGGGGTGCGGAGCACATCTCACGGGTCTGGTCCGTCTGGCCAGCGGTCATTTTACTTTGGAGGACGCTCACACCCTGGAAGAGGTGGAGGCGGCCAGCGCAGAGGGGCGAGCAGCGAACCTGCTTTTGCCTATGGACGAGGCACTGCGCGATGCACCCCAGTTCACCGTGGATGCCGAGGCGGCGCAGCGTATACGGCACGGACAGCAGATCGCCGGCCCTCCTGTCGCCGATGTCGCGGCGTCCCCTTTGTTGCGCGCCTACGCACCGACGGGGGAGTTTCTGGCTATCTTGACTTATGACCGGCGTACGAAGCTCTGGCAGCCCCATAAAGTGTTCGCTGCGAGCCAATCGGGCCGATGAGGAGCCACACAGATTGTCATGCTGGTGATTGATGACCTGACCCAGGTTCAGCTCGAGCAGGAGACGGTGCTGACCATTGGCGCTTTCGATGGTGTGCACCGGGGTCACCAGTACCTGGTGCAACAGTTGGTGAAGGCAGCCCACGAGAGCGGTCGCCTGGCCGGGTTACTCACTTTTCACCCCCATCCCGATGTGGTGCTGGCCCACCGTGTGCCCCTGTATCTCACCACCCCAGGGGAAAAGGTGGCCCTCCTGGAACGGCTTGGTTTGGATTGGGTTGCCATTCTCCGCTTCGACCAGGAGATGGCCCGTACTTCGGCGGCGGATTTTGTGGCCATGCTCTGTCGTCATCTGCACATGGTGGAGTTGTGGGTGGGGCGGGATTTTGCCCTGGGCAGAAACCGTGAGGGGAATGTGGCCACGCTGCGTAAGCTGGGCGAAGAGCTGGGGTTCACCGTCCGTGTCGTCGAGCCCTTGCCCGAAGATGGGGACCCGATCTCCAGCACTCGCATTCGTCAACTGTTGTACCAGGGGAACGTGAGGGAAGCGGCGCGCTTATTGGGGCGCTACCCCAGCCTGGCCGGCAAGGTGATTTCCGGCTCCAAACGGGGCCGTCTGTTGGGCATCCCCACCGCCAACCTGGAAATCCGAGCTGAGCGCGTGATTCCCGCCGATGGGGTATACGCTGCTTACGCTGTAGTGGGCGATCAGCGTTACCCGGCTATAGTGAACATCGGGCGGCGGCCTTCGTTTGAGAATAGCGAGCGCACCGTAGAAGCCCATATCCTGGACTTTAATAACGACATCTACGGCTTCGACCTGGTGATCGAGTTCGTAGAGCGCCTGCGGCACGAACAGCGGTTTGATGACGTTGATGAGTTGATTGAGCAGATTCACCGCGATATGCGCCGCGCCCGCGAACTCCTGGCCGTCGAAGGGGAGAAGTCGGAAGCGCGATTAGCTGAGGTCAAGTAGGCGGTTGGGCCGGCCGACCAGGGGAAGATGATCTGACGGGGAACGGTGAGGCCATGTCTGAGGAGCAAAGTCCACTAAGCGAGCGGGAGATGGAAATCCTGCGCTTAGTCGCCACGGGAGCGACTAACCGGCAGATCGCCCGTGAGTTGTTCATCAGTCCCAATACCGTCAAAGTCCACCTGCGTAACATCTTCGCCAAGCTGGAGGTAGGGTCGCGTACCGAAGCGACCATGTTCGCTATCCGTCAGGGTTGGGTGACGGTGGAGGAGAGCGGGGAGGTGACTGCGGTGGCGGTCACGCCGCCGGTAACGGTGGTCAGCCTGCCTCGCTGGAAGCGGGTGGCTTTCTTCGTGGTCGCTGCGCTGGTGTTCTCCGTCTTCCTGGTGAGCCAGTTGACCACGGCTCTGCCCACCGAGAACATGGGCAATGCCCTCACCGACCGGCAGGCGGGGTCCTCCTCCTCGGCCCGCCGGGAAGAGACCTCCCGCTGGACGGCTCGCTCGCCGCTGCTGAGGCCCCGGGCGCGTATGGCCGTGGCTGCCGTGGGCAATCTGATTTACGTCATCGGTGGGGATACGGCCAATGGGGTGACTGCGGCCGTGGAGGTGTATGACGCCGGGGCAGGCACCTGGGCCGCTTTGACCCCGAAACCCACGGCGGTGGCCAATGTGGGCGCGGCGGTGCTGGATGGCCAAATCTATGTGCCCGGCGGCTACACGGCCGAGGGACAGGTCACGGCCAGCATGGAGGTGTACGACCCGACGACCGATACCTGGCGAGAGGGGGTTCCCCTGCCGGTGCCCCTGTGTGCTTATGCCATCGCTGCCTGGGAGGGGCACCTGTACGTGTTCGGCGGGTGGAACGGCGAGAGCTACGTGAACTCGCTTTACATCTATGACTCGCAAGCCGGGCAGTGGCGCTCTGGCCGGGCGATGCAAGTCCCGCGAGGCTTCGCCGGGGCGGGAGTGGTCGGCGATACAATCTACATCGTAGGCGGATATGACGGAGGACGAGAACTGCCCCTGTGCGAGATGTACAGGCCCGCTGAGAATACCTGGGCTTCCTGTGCTCCGATGTCTGTGGGGCGCGGGGGTGTAGGCGTAGCAGTGGTCGGCTCTACGCTCTATGCCTGTGGGCGGTGGGTGGGAGAGTTATCTGGCGTTCAATGAGCGTTATGAGCCCAACGCCGATGTCTGGCATGCTTTCGAGACCCCTGTCACCGGACAGTGGCGGAATTTGGGCCTGGCCGCTACCGATGTGTGTCTGTACGCCATCGGCGGGTGGGGAGGGGATTACCTGGCGGTCAATGAGGAGTACCAGGCTCTGTTCCGCGTTTTCATCCCTGCCTCGCCCTGAGTGTTGTCGGGATGCGGGCTGAGGGTCACAGGGGCGGTCCGGCCAGCTTCTTCAGTTTCTTCACCGTCTCGTTCCAGGTGATGTGGGAGAGGCCCAGCTTTTGGCGCAAGGCTTCGGGGGACATACCGGATTTGTAGTCTTGCACGGCAGCCGTCCAGCGCAGAGTCTCGAACCCGACCGTCACCGGCAACTCGGCCAGTTCGCCGGCGTCCCGCAGGACGTACTCCAGATTGCGCGCCGTGCAGGGGAAGAGGTAAGTCTCCGGTTTGTACTGCTCCAGATACGCCTGCAGGATGGGCACCAGGTCAGGCGGGAGCTTGAGCTTGCGCTCTTTGTGGCGCATCTTGGGGTTAGCGTAGTGAATGTAGAGGGCCGGCGTTTGGGGATCGGAGAGATCAATGTGACTGAGTTGGATGGACATGCATTCGCCCTTTTTAATGCCGGTGCTCAATAGCAGGCGCACCAGGAGGTGAGGGCGGGCATCTGGCTTATCGCCTTGCATCAAGCGCTGAGTGGTTTGCAGCAATTTTTCAATCTGATCCTCATACAAAATGGTGGGCAAAGGCGTGGAGACTGGACGGTGGACCACCGGTGCTGATGGGTCTTGGGGTATTACTTTGGTCTCGGTCAGCCAGCCGAAAAATACCTTGAGGGTGGTTACCCGGCGCGCGTAGGATTTGGGGCTGCAGGGTTTGCCGCGATAGTACAACAGGTAGAGGAGGAAGTCGTTCAGGTCTTTGGTGGCGATGTCACCTATGCGCTTGTTGTCGCCCAGGTAATTGGCCAGAATGCTGAGATCACCCAGGAAAGCTTTGATGGTGTTTTCGGTAAAGCTCTGACGAATCATGTGCTCATGGAATT
>JACIWR010000130.1 GCA_014360845.1 Anaerolineae bacterium | reverse complement strand
AACGTAGTCGAAGGATGCTCCCTCGTGGCCGCGAGGCTGCTGCGGGGCCTCTTGCACCCTGCGCAGCGACACTTGGGCAAAACGTATCTTCTCAAAATGTAGGGGCGAACCCTTGCGGTCGCCCAGGCGGGCAGGTGCAAGACCTGCCCCTACCCCAAATTATTGAGAAGATACGCAAAACTGTTGGGTAGCTAGAACGAATGTCCATGACGTGTGCCTATTCGTTTATTCGTTGGATATTCGTTGACAAAATCGTTTGGAATCGTTCAAGACTTCTTGCGGAGGCGCTGGATTGACAACACCTGTCGTGTGTGTAGTGGGTCGGTCGGGAACGGGCAAAACCACACTGTTGGAGAAACTGATTGCCGAACTGAAACGGCGAGGATACCGGGTGGGAACCATCAAGCACAATACCCATGGCTTTGAGATGGACACGCCTGGCAAAGATAGTTGGCGTCACGCGCAGGCAGGCAGTGATGTGGTGGTTGTCGCTTCTCCCCATAAGTTAGCACTGATTGAGCGTTTAGAGCGCGAACTTACGCTGGACGAGATAGCCGCGCGTATCAAGAATGTAGACATAATCATCACGGAGGGGTATAAGCGCAGCGACAAACCCAAAATTGAGGTCTTTCGCAAAGAGTTGGGTAGCGAGTTGCTGATTCCTCGGGATGAATTAATAGCCGTGGTTACCAATCAGCCCTTCGCTCTCGACATCCCCCAGTTCGACCTGAACGATGTCGAAGGGCTTGCTTCGTTTATCGAAAAGCTCTTTTTGGCTGAAAAACCGATGCTGAACCGCACATCGCTGTGAACGGGCAGCGAGAAGAATCTTTCACTGGAGGTGAGGTCACGATGTCGTTGGTAGGTATCCTGACGGATAGCTGTGCCAGCATTCCGGAGGCACTGATCGAGAAGTACAACATCAAGGTAGTACCCTACTACATCCACAGGGGCATGGAGACTTTGCGCGATCTGGTGGATGTGCAGCGCGATGAGTTCTTCCGCTGGCTGCCCACCGCCGTCAAGCTGCCCACGACGGCCAGTCCGGGGCCGGGGGACTATCTACAGGCTTTTCGCGAGATGGCGCAGCGGACGCGCGAGATTGTGACCGTGCACATGACTTCCCTGGGCAGTGGGGCGTATCAGGCGGCGATGGCAGCCCGCGACATGGCTCGCCAGATGCTGCCCGAGTTGCGCATTGAGGTCATAGACAGCCGCAACGTGTCCCTCTGCCAGGGCTGGATGGTCATCGAAGCGGCCAGGGCAGCGCTGGCCGGAGTGAGTTTTGAGGGCGTAGTCGAGTGCGTGCGCCAGCTCATCCCCAAGACGCGCATGATACAGACCGCCGACACCTTGCGATACCTGTACATGGGGGGACGAATAGGCAAGGCCAAGCATCTGGTGGGTTCTTTGCTGCGCATTAAACCTCTCATCGGCATGGAGGACGGGGTCATTGTGCCCCTGGGTACAGCTCGCAGCCGCGCCCAGGCCTACCAGCGCATCGCTGAGATGATGGAAGCGGCCGTTGGCCGTTTGGGCAAAGTGAAAGTGGCTTTCGTGCACGCCGCTGCTCCTGAGGAGATTGAAAAGCTGCGCCGCGTCGTAGAGGAGCGTTTGAACTGTGTTGAGGTTCTGATTGCCGAGCTCTCGCCAGCCCTGGGCGTGCACACCGGGCCGGGAACGGTGGGGGTGTGCTACTATCCGGTGTAGGGCGAAAGAGATAGTGACCGAATGCAAAAAATCAGTTGTATTGTTCTCGCAGGGGGAAAGAGCCATCGTCTGGGACGGGATAAGGCTTTTTTGGAGATTGGTGGAATACCCCTCATCGAGCGGGTGTTAGAGCGTTTGCAACAGATTGGCGATGAAGTGCTGGTGGTCACTAACGATCCCGAACCTTTTGCTTATCTAAAGCTGCCGGTGCTGAAAGATGTCCAGCCGGGACAGGGGGTGTTAGGCGGGCTATATACCGGCCTGCGGGCGGCTCGCCACCAATACAGTCTGGTGATAGCCTGTGATATGCCTTTTCTCGACCCCAAACTCCTGCGCTATATGGTGATTCTGGCTCCGGGGCATGATGTCGTTATCCCCTATGTGCAGGGCATGTATGAACCGCTGCACGCCATATATTCCCAGAACTGTTTGGAACCTATTGAGCGAGTATTGGCTCAGGGTAAGCGGCGCATCGTGGATTTCTTCCCGGCGGTGCGGGTGCGACACGTTTCGGAGGAAGAGGTCAGCATCTTAGACCCCCAGCTTCTTTCGTTCTTCAACATCAACACGCCAGAGGACCTCTCCCGCGCTCGCCAATTGGCCGCAAATGGGCTGTGAGAAGGGGCGCTGGATGACGCAGATTGTGGTGGTGACGCATGGCAGGCTGGGAGAGGAGCTATTGCGCACGGCAGAGATGATCCTGGGGCCGCAGGAAGGAGTGCACGTGGTATCCCTGTTGGCCGAGGAGAGGCCGGAGACCTTACAAGACAAGTTAGACGCTGTCTTGCAGCGGGTTGGAGCTGATGATACGCTGATTTTGCTCGATTTCCTGGGCGGCACGCCCTACAACGCAGTGGCACGGTGCCTGCGGGATTCACACATCGAGTGCGTGACGGGGGTGAATCTGCCGCTTTTGCTCGAAATCTTGAGCGCCAGGGATGCCTTTTCCGCCGCAGATTTGGCGCAGATGGCCGTGCGCACCGGCCGGGAAGCGATAAAGAACCTGAAACCACTGCTGGGACCTGCTTCTGATGGAGCATGACATTGCTGATCTGGGCCTGGTACGAATAGATGATCGGCTGATCCACGGGCAGGTGGTCGCCAACTGGGTGAAGGTATTGCGCTCCCGTAGAATCGTCATCGTGGATGACGATGTGGCAGCCGATTCTTTTATGCAGAACGTGATGCGCCTCGCCGCGCCGCCAGGAGTGACGGTGGAAGTTTACTCCCTTCAAGAAGGCATTAACGTCTTGAAGGGTAAGCCCCTCCAGGCGGACAAGATTTTGGTACTCCTCAAATCGCCTCAGGTGGCCGAACAGCTTTACAGAAACGGGGTCCACTTCAAGGTGCTGAATGTGGGAGGCCTCGGAGCCGCTCCAGGACGGAGGCCGGTTTTCAAGAGCATTTCCCTGTCGGACGAGGAGCTCGCTATCTTGCAGCGTCTGGTGGACAGGGGAGTGGAGGTCACGCTGCAAACGGTGCCTGGGGAGAAGAAGGTCTCTTTGGCGTCTCTGTTGAGCAGGTTATGAGCTGCGGATGAGGGAAACGGCTATGCGGCGGAGAATTGCACTGGCCCCGATAATCGGTCTCGCCCTGGTACTGCTTGGCCCTCTTTTCTCCTGCGCTCATGCCGCTCCGCCGTTGCCGGAGCGCTCGGCTGTCGAGATAAGTTTGCCGGCCGCTATCATCATTGGCCTTTTGTACTATCTGTCTATGTCACCCTGGTGTGCCAATCTGGGGTTCACCGTGCTCTATCGCCCGCTGGTGGCCGGTACGCTGGTGGGTATCGTCATGGGACGTCCCCGGGAGGGCATGATGATAGGCGCTAACATCAATGTTCTGTACCTGGGCTGGGTTGCCTCTGGTGGCGCTATTCCCGGCGATCCGGCTCTGGCGGGGTATTTGGGCACGGCCTTGGCGCTGGGGGGCGGGCTGGACTATGAACAGGCGTTGGCTCTGGCTGCGCCGTTGGGGTTGTTGGGGAGTTTCACTTTTGCGCTGCGCATGTCTCTCTGCTCCGTTTTCGCCCATATTGCTGATTCGTATGCGGCGCAAGGCAATATTCGCGGTGTGGCCTTGTCCAACTTCGCCTTTTCTCAGCCTATTTTACTTCTCCTTTACGGCGTGCCGGTAGCACTGGCTGCTTGGTGGGGCTCGACGGTGGTGGCACAGGCCCTGGACTGGATCGGCCAGCACGCTGGCTGGGTGCTGAACGGATTGTACGTGGCCAGTGGGATGCTTTCCGCTTTGGGTATTGCTCTTAACCTCAGGTTTCTCTTCCGGGGGAGCCTGTTCCCCTACTTTTTCCTCGGCTTTCTGCTGACCTCGTTGGCCGGAGGAGAGGTCAATATGCTGCTGTTGTCCATCGTCGGCGCGTGCGCGGCTTTCTTGCACATCTTGTTTACGATGAGTCCCGCCGAGCAGTCCGTCATCCCGCCGACTGCTGCGAGCAGAAAGCATCCCGGTCTCCTCAGCAAAGCCGATGTGTTCAAGTCCTGGCTATTGTGGCTTTTCTTCTCTCACGCGAATTGGAACTGGGAGCGAATGCAGGGGACGGGCTTCGCCCATAGCATGACGCCCATCATTCGCAAGCTCTATAAGACCAAAGAAGACATCAGTGCCGCTTTGAGCAGGCATCTGGTGTTTTTTAATACGCAACCGGACATTGGCGGGGTAATCCACGGTATCACCATCGCCGTGGAGGAAGAACGCGCTATGGGCGCCGACATCTCGGACGACGTCATCAACGCGCTGAAGACCGGCCTCATGGGGCCTATGGCCGGCATTGGTGATACCGTTCAGCAGGGCATCGTCATTCCCACTGCTCTGGCCGTGGGTGTAGACCTGGCTTTGCGCGGCAATTTTCTGGGGCCTCTTCTCTTCGCCACGCTGGTGGCTGCTTTTGTGTGGGGTATAGGCTGGATGCTGTGGTATTACGGTTATCAGCAGGGCAAGCAGGCAGTGACCAATATTTTGGAAAGTGGCTTGCTGAACCGGGTGATCACCGGGGCGGGAGTGTTGGGCAATTTCGTCCTGGGGGCACTGGCCGTGAAGTTTGTCAAACTGTCTACCCCCGTCCGCTTCACCATCGGCAGCACGACTTTCGAGTTGCAATCCATGCTCGATAGTCTGTTGCCTAACTTGTTGCCCTTATTGTTGGTCCTGCTGGTCTGGTGGTTGTTGGAGAAGAAGAAACTATCGGCGACGACGGTGATGGGGGGCATGTTGGCCGTGGCTGTGTTGGGAGCTTATCCCCTCTTCGGCGCTTTCGGCTTGTTCCAGTAGGTCGGGTTGTCTGTCTGACCGAGAGGAGGCACCGGGCTATCGGGAGGAAGAATGAACGGCACAAAAGAACGTCGCATGCGCCGCATTTTTGGCGCTGATGGCAAAACACTCATCGTGGCCCTGGACCATGCTCTGTCCATGGGACCCATACCCGGCCTGGAAAATCCCGGTGCGGTGATCGAGCAGGTGCTGGAGGGCGGGGCCGATGCAATTATGACCACCTACGGCGTGGCTTCCCGGTTTGCTGCTGCTATCGGGGGCGCGGGATTGATCCTGCGAGTGGACGGCGGTGTCAGCACGCTGTCGCGGGAGAGAAGCGGCCTGTCGCTGCTCTACGGCGCGAGGGATGCGCTGCGCCTTGGTGCCGATGGGGTGGTGTGTATGGGCTTTCCCGGCTCTCAGTTGGAGGCCCAGACGCTGTCGTCCCTGGCGAACCTGGTGGCGCAATGCCGGGAGTGGGCTTTGCCAGTGCTGGCCGAGATGCTGCCCGGTGGCTTTGAGGACCCGGCACGCTGGTGGACGGCAGGAAACATAGCTTTTGCCTGTCGTCTGGGGGCGGAGTTGGGAGCCGATGTCATCAAGACCCGCTACACCGGTGATCCCGAGAGCTTCCGCCGCGTGGTCGCGGCGACATACGTGCCCATTGTAGTGTTGGGCGGCGTCAAAACCAATGCCGTCGATGATTTGTTGCGCATGGTCTACGGAGCAATGCAGGCCGGGGCCCAAGGGGCGGTCATTGGACGCAATATCTATCAGCATCCTGAGCCGAAGAAGGTCACGGCGGCCCTGGCGGCCATCGTTCACCAGGGAGCCACACCGCAAGAGGCCGGTGAGCTGTTGTGATGACTGGAGCGAGGCGGCAAACATGGCAGAAATGTATACACGTTCTATCCTGACGGGCGTCAGAGAGGTTCGGTTTGAACAAGTTCCTATTCCAGAGCCAGGCCCTACTCAGGCTTTGATCAGGGTGCATGCCTGTGCTCTGTGCACGTGGGAGCAGCGGGTGTATGCTGGCGTCGAGCGGGATTACTATCCCCTGCTGGGAGGACATGAGGTGGCCGGGGTCCTGGTCAAGGCTGGCGAGCGGGTGTTGACCCAGGCCAGGCCGGGCGACCGGGTGGTGGCGGCCATGCTCCCTCGTTGTGGGCAGTGCGTCTCTTGCCGTCGGGGCCTGGACAATCTCTGCGACAACGCTCAGACCAATGGCCCCGGTCATGCTCCCGCGGGACCGGGAGGGCTGAGTGAGTACGTGCTCGTCGAGGATTACCAGCTTTACCCCGTGTATAACGATGGCGTGCCTTTTGAGGAATTGTGCCTGGCCGAACCTCTGGCCTGCGTGCTACGCAGTGTGAAAAAGGCGGCAGTTCAGCCGGCCGACAATGTGGTTGTCATCGGGGCGGGGATCATGGGCCTGCTTCATCTCACTTTGGCGCAGCGCCGGGGAGCGCGGGTCATCGTCAGCGAACCCAACAGCGTGCGCGCGGAAGTGGCCAGGGCTCTCGGTGCAACAGCCATCATAGACCCGACCCGAGAAGACTTTGTGCGGCGAGCTCAAGAGCTCACCGGGCAGGGGCCCGATGTGATCTTCTGCACGGCAGGAATCCCTGAGGTCATCGAGCAGGCTGTGCGCGCGGTGGGCAAAGGGGGCCGCGTGATGATGTACGCCAGCGTCCATCCGCGCGGCAGCCGGATAACCGTTGATCCTAACTTGTTTCATTGCCGGGAAATCACCCTGACCGGGACCATGAGCCAGAGTCGCGAGGATTTCCTCCAGGCGGTGAGTTTGCTTTCTAATCGTATCGTAGATGTGAGACCTCTGGTCTCTGCCGTATATCCCTTATCGCAGTTGCAAGACGCATTGGAAGCGGCCATCAGCCCCGATACATACCGGGTGGTTGTGTCCATGCAAGTGAAAAACCCAGGGAGATATGACCATGAAACAAAGCCAGGAAAGCCTCAGGGGGCATGCCTCTGAGCCAGGGACAGGTGAACTGGATGCTCAGCAAATCAGCCAGGTGCTGAGGAAAGAGGCCTGGGAAGTATTGTGGAATCTGCCGGCGGCGATGCTCTGCTTAGACAAGCAGGGCCGGATTGTCGAATTCAATCAGACGGTGGAGACCATCGGCGGGTACAGCCGAGAGGACCTTATTGGCCGGCCCTTTGTTGAATTCGTACATCCCGATGATAGAGAAAGGGCTCTCACCGCTTTAGCGCCTTCCCTGGACGGGCGCCGGACGGACCTGGAGCTAAGGGTTAGGGCCAAGGATGGTACGGAGTTCACCCTTTCCGTGAACAGTACGCCGCTATACGCCGAGGGTGAGGTCGTGGGCTTGGTGGTCGTTGGCCGGGATATTACCGATCTAAAGAGGACCCAGCAGGCTTTGGAGCAGGGTAATCTCGATTTGTTGTTCCTCAATGAAGTCAGTCAGGCGGTCACGTCTACCCTGGACTTGAACGAGGTGCTCACACAACTGATGGCCCGCATCAACGATGTGCTCGGTATGGAAGCGGCTTCCATCATGTTGGTGGATGAAGCCACCGGGGAATTGATTTTAGCCACGGCAGCCGGGGGAGGTGCGGAAGGGGTGAAAGGCTTGCGTTTGCGGCTGGGGCAGGGCATTGCCGGCTGGGTGGCGCAGCACGGACAGACCCTTTTGGTGCCCGATGTTAGAGAAGACCCGCGTTTCTATCCCGAGGTTGATCGCGTCAGCGGATTTGTCACCCGCTCTGTGTTGTGTGTGCCCCTCAAGGTGAAGGGGCGCGTGGTGGGAGTCATCGAGGCCTTGAACAAGGCTCAAGGCCCTTTCACCGCCCATGACCGCCAATTGCTGGAGGCCATGGCTCCCACGGCGGCCATCGCTATCGAGAATGCCCAGTACTATCAGGCTCTGCGCGAATCGGAGGAGAAATATCGCACTCTGAGCGAGTCCTCGCTGGTGGGGGTGTATCTGATCCAGGACGGCCTGTTCCGCTATGTCAACCAAGAGCTGGCCCGCTTATTCGGCTATACCCCTGAGGAGTTAATTGACCGCAAGGGCCCCCTGGACCTCACTGCCCCTGAGGATAGAGCCCTGGTGCAGGAGAATTTCCGGCGGCGTTTGGAGGGCGAGGTTAAGAGCGTGCATTATACCTTCCACGGCCTGCGCAAAGACGGCAGCACCTTCGAAGTGGAGGTCTTCGGCACGGCAACCATGTATCGGGGACGCCCGGCCATCCTGGGTACTCTGTTGGACATCACCGAGCGCAAGCGTTTGGAAGAGCAATTGCGCCGCTCGCAAAAAATGGAAGCTCTGGGGACCCTGGCCGGGGGCATTGCACACGATTTCAACAACATCCTAGGGGGCATTCTGGGTTATGCCTCTTTCATCCGCTCACAGATGGCAGAGGATGACCCGTTTCGCAGTGATATTGAGACCATCATTCTCTCGGCTCGGCGGGCGGCGGAGTTGACGAATCAACTCCTGGCTTTCGCTCGTGGCGGAAAACCGGAAACGCGCCCCGTGGACGTGCGGGAGACGGTGCGCGAGGTAGTGAAGTTGCTGGAACGCACGGTGAATAAGTCCATCGTCATCAAAGCTCATTTGCCTGATGAATTGCCCGCCGTCGAAGCTGAGTCGGCCCAATTGCAACAGATGATCCTCAACCTGTGTTTGAATGGCTGCGAGGCGATGCCGGCCGGAGGGTTCTTGACCATTGAGACCGAAATGATAACGCTGGACGAAGCTCATACCGTGCCCGAATTGAAACCCGGCGACTATGTGCATCTCTCCGTCACTGACACCGGCAAAGGAATGGACGCCGATACCATGTCGCATCTTTTCGAGCCCTTCTTCACCACCAAGCGGGAACTGGCAGGCCGTAGACACAGTGGCTTGGGCCTGGCCATGGTGTACAGCATCGTGCGCAATCACGAGGGGGCTATCCGCGTGGAAAGCGAGCTGGGACGGGGTTCGACCTTCCATGTGTATCTGCCGGCCTCGACGAGGACGGTAGTCGCTCCTGAGAGTCGGTATCCGGAGGTGCCGGCGGGCGGGACGGAGACCATCCTGGTGGTGGATGATGAAGAGGTTATCCGAGAGGTAATGCGGCGGATTCTGACCTCGGCTGGTTATACGGTGTTGACGGCTGAAAACGGGGCGCAGGCGGTGGATGTCTTCCGGCAGCGACGCGAAGAGATTAACCTGGTGATTCTGGATATGATTATGCCGGAGATGGGGGGTGCCAAGACCTTTGAACTACTGCGGAACATTGATCCGGAGGTACAGGCGCTGCTGTCTACCGGCTACAGTCGGGAGGGGCAGGCGGAGGAACTGCTGGAGGCAGGGGTGCGCGGTTTCCTGCAGAAGCCTTATACCATGAGCGAGGTGCTGCGCAAGGTGCGCATGGTGTTGGACGGCAATTCTCTGGAAGATGCAGGCCATTAGCCTGGCTCATCGGGTTGTGGCTCCTCCGTGGTCGCTTCTTGAGAAGAAGCCCGCTCAATATCTATGATTTGCACGTCTCCGGCATATGGCTTGGTTTTATAATGGGTGATTTGCCCGATCTTGTGCACGATGGCGGCCATATCCCAGGCCGCTTCCGCGATCCGTTTCAAATCGCGGCGCAACGCCTCTTCGTCCCCAGGATTTTGTTCTATGAGTTGGATCAGGCCCAGAATGGCCGTCAGGGGCTGATTCAGTTCGTGGGCAGTAGCTCCGGCCATCTCCACCACGGCTCGTGTTTTCTCGGCCTCTATCAATTGCGCCTGGGCGGCTCGGAGTTCGGCTGTTCGTTCCTCCACACGCCGTTCCAACTCGGCGTTGAGCTCGGTCAGCTCCCGCACTTTCTGCTCCAGGTGGTCCACCAGGCGATCCCGATATTCGCGCAGGAAAAGGCGCTCTTGCGTCTCGCGCAAGGTCTCGCGATGCCCTTGCAGGAATCTCTCGACCTGGGTGATCAGGCTGTGGGGGTCAATCGGTTTGGGGATGTATCCGTCGCATCCAGACACCAGGGAACGCTCCCGATCCCCGTTCATCACGTTGCTGGTCAGGGCGATGATGGGGGTTTCTTGCAGCTCGCTCATTTGTTTCAACTTGGTGCTGACGGCGTATCCGTCCAGGTCGGGCAGGTTCAGGTCCATCAGGATGAGATGGGGTCTTTCGTTTTGAGCCACATTCAGCCCCGACAGCCCATCCTTGGCCTCCAACACCGTATAACCCTGGGATTCCAGGATACGGCGCACCAGCATGCGCGTTACCGAATCATCTTCGATGTACAGAATGCGCTTTGTCGTGTTCGTTGACATCACAGCTCAGAATCTCCTCAGGGCCTCTTAACGCGCAAAAACGCCCCGGGTCCAGCCGCTTTGTAGTAGTTTTGGTTGCTGGTCCTAGGCGTACTTGAAAGGTAGCGCTAACTGTTGTAAATTATTATACTCGAATATGGGCAAAAAGGAGTAAACTATACGTAAAATGCGGGTGAAAGAGCTGTGAAAGGTCTTGTGATCCCGC
>JACIWR010000013.1 GCA_014360845.1 Anaerolineae bacterium | reverse complement strand
TGCGCGGTCAGGTCTCCGCCGTGGACGATCAGACGCTGACCGTGGATACACCTCGCGGCGAACAGCTCGTGTTCGTAGACGACCAGACCCGGCTACGCATGCCCGGTGTGGAAAACCCCAGCCTGTCCGACATCACTCCCGGCATGTGGGTGGTCGCCACGGGCTTTCGCCGCGAGGACGGCGGTCTGCAAGCGCGGATGATTTTGGTCATCAGCGAACATTTGCAGCGGCGCGCGTTGCGAGGCGAGGTCACGGCTATCGAGGACAACGTGCTCACCCTCGAGACCCAGCGCGGCGAGGTGCAGGTGTTCACCGACGAGAACACCCGCTATCGGTCTCTGGCAGGCGATGGACAGTTCTCCCTGGGGGACATCGAAGTGGGGAGCAGGGTGCTTATCCTGGGCCGCCGGGGCGAGGAGGGGGTGGCGCTGGCGGTGAACGTTATCCTATTGCCGCAATAGTGACCTTATCAGGAGCAGAAGTTGCGACGCACCTCCAAGGTGCGTCGCAACTTTGTTTTTATTTCCCCCGCGCTTTTTTGATCAACCCGCCGGCCAGTATCCCCCCCAGCACGGCCAGGTCCTCGGTGGGCAGGTAGTGATCTGCTGCGCCGTCAAAAAGCACGCGGGCCGAAGCTCCAAATTCCTCGTCGGCCACGTAGAGGACAACGGCCATCCAGAGGCGAGGAAAGACTCTGAACAGGAATCCGGCGTCTCCGTAGGCGATACGCTCTCCTCCCAGTGCCTCGGCTGCGCGGATGAAGCCATCCAGGTCGTGACCGAACTCACGGACCAGGCGCTGGTCGGCCCGTCCCTGGAAAGCGGAGTCGTACCCCAATCCGCCGGGTAGCTCGCGGAAGGCGACCCACTGGTTGGCCATCGGCGTGCCATCGGCGTGAAGCAGGTAATGCAGCACCAGAATTTGGGTGACGATGGGCACGGGCTCGCCGGTGTCTGCGTCCTGCACTTCCCCGTCAGGATAGCTGACCAGGCACGGTTTACCCCAGTAAGGGACTTCGAACACTCCTGAGGTATCGGTAGTCTGGCGATAGCTGGCATCGCTGCAAAAAGCCATTTTATACGGGTCAGTGCGCTGAAGATCTTCACGGGCTTTCTTCAGAGCAGGGCCGTATCTTTCTTCCACAGTACGCACTTTAATCATGTCTTTGCCCCTTGCTTCTGTTTGATAGTGTTATCAACCGGAGTATTTGATGTAGACTCGTTTGGATCGGTAGCTCCACATTTAATCGTGGAGTTGCTTTTTCGGCCACAGAACCGCACAGAAAATTAAACTTTCTGTGAAAATCTGGGTGTTTCGGTGGCGAAGTGGAATCGTCCACGGTTAAGTGGGGCGCTACCTTTGGATCACTGTCCCCAGTATAAACTTTCTTGCCCGGCTTGTCAACTCGTGGCTGGCGGGAGGCATTTCACCTTTGGGGCCCTTCGTTGTCCCGTGGTTGCACTGCGGGACAACGCCTCGCGGAGTGCAACTCCGCGAGATCACGAGCGCAATTGCTGGGGGGCGCGAATTATGATACAATTGATCGCACTTCGTCGTTGTGCCCCGTCCCCTGAGAGGAGAATAAGCCCATGAAAGAGAAGATCAAAAACTGGCGGGCGTTTTTGCTCCGTGGTGTGGCGACCGCTTTCGTCGTCGGGCTGGTGGTCTCGGCGGCGCAGTTGCTGAATTTTTTCCCGCACTGGCAGCTTGCCGCCAGCGACTATCTCTACGAGGCCAATGGCGACCCCGGCCAGGACATCGTCATCGTCGCCATTGACGAATCCAGTCTGCAACAACTGGGCTCCTGGCCGTGGTCCTATGAGACTTATGGGCGATTGCTGGAGCGCTTGGGCGAGGCCCGGGTCATCGGAGTGGATGTCCTCCTGGATGTTGAGGATGAGGCCGGGGCCGCAGCGTTGGCCGAGGTGACCCGTGAACTGGGCAAGGTGGTCTATCCGGTGACGGCGCTCAACCTGTTGCCTCCGGCCGGCGGACGCGGCCCTTATCAAGCCGATCAACTGATTCAAACGGTATCCCAGCTACGCCAGGCAGCCGCCGGAGTGGGCACAGTCAATGTGGTCATTGACCAGGACGGGGCGGTGCGGCGAATGCCCCTTCTCATCAACACCCCGACGGGCGCACGCCCACAAGAGGCTTTTGCCTTGCAGGTGTTGCGCGTCGCTTTTAACCTGCCGCCGGGACCGGCTCGTTTCGAAGAGGGCGTGGTCAACCTCGGCGGGCGATTCGAAATCCCCGTGGATCAGTTCGGGGCGATGATGATCAACTACATCGGTCAGCCGAACACTTTCCCCAGCATCTCCTGCGCCGAAGTCCTCAGCGACGATTTCGACCCGGCCAGTCTGCGGGGCAAAATCGTGCTTCTGGGCTGGATCAATGCCTTGTGGGAAATTGACCAGCACATCACTCCCGTATCTTCTGGCGGCTACCGCATGGCCGGCGTCGAGGTGCAGGCGAACGCCATTCACACCATCTTGCACCACCGCTGGCTCACGCCCCAAAGCACGGCCAGCAAGGTGATGACCATCCTGGTTCTGGCTTTGCTCTGCGGCCTGTTACTCCCCTGGTTTAATGTGATCGCCAGCGCGGGATTGACCCTGCTGGTGGGGGGCGTTTATTTCTTGGTGACACAGCTTTTCTTTGGCATGGGGGTACTGCCCAGTCCCTTCTACCCCATCCTGACCATATTCCTTTGTTTCGCAGCCATCACCGCCCTGCGCTTCGTACTGGAACAACGCGAACGCAGACGAGTGCAGGACTTGTTCGGGCGCTACGTCTCACCCCAGGTGGCCGCCATGCTATCCCTGGAAGACCCCGAATTGGTACGTCCGGGCGGCACGCGACGGGAGATCAGCGTCCTCTTTGCCGACATCCGCGGCTTCACCACCATTGCCGAGAGTCTGCAGCCGGAGCAGGTGGTCAATCTATTGAACACTTACGATGACCCGCTGACGAAGGCCGTGTTCGAACAGGGTGGTTTCCTGGACAAGTTCACCGGTGATGGGATCATGGCCCTCTTCGGCGTGCCTCTTCCACAACCGGACCACGCAGAGCGAGCCGTGCGGGCCGCCCTGGCCATGCAGGCCGCAGCTCAGGCGGTGAGCGCCCGGCGGGACGAGACCCGGTGGCCGATTCGCTACGGGATTGGCGTGACCAGTGGTGAGGCGGTGGTGGGTAACATCGGCAGCGAGGAACGCATGGATTTCACCGCCATCGGCGACGTGGTCAATCTGGCATCTCGCTTGGAAGGGCAGGCGCAACCTGGCGAAGTGCTCATCAGCGAATACACTTACGAGTTGGTGCAGGATATAGTGGAGGCCGAGCGGTTAGCGCCCATGAAAGTGAAGGGCAAAAAAGAGCCCGTAGTGGTATATCGCGTATTGGGGATGCGGGAAGGGGAATGATCGGCTTTCCTGGACAACTGCTCGCAGTTGTCCTATCAACCGCACAGGTGGAATGAGCTAACGTTTCTTGAAGCCTCGCACGATTCCTGGGTTAAGGAAAGATCTGCGCCGTGTGACCGGATTCAGTAGACGAATCAGCCCCCAATGCTTGTCCTGAAGGTATCTTGGCTCGGACAAGTTCCCTGTCAACGAATATCCAACGAATAAGCGAATAGACATGCAGTTGTGGGCATTCGTTTATTCGTTCGGCCATTCGATGACAACGTGCTGACCGGGTCAGGTGTCAACCTCTGCTAAACTATCCCTCTCCATGCCTTTTCGTAACCATACTGTAACGCAACAGTAATCTTTTCGTAACCTCTCCCTTGCCTGTTTCGTGATATGATAAAGACAGCGGAAGGCAGGCTCCGGTAGCAGGTAGCCTGCCTGGTGTATCAGCAAGAAGCTCCAGGAAGCGCCGGTTGCAAGCGGCGCGAGGAGGATTCGATGGACCTGGTAAGCCATTTCACGAAACGCGGGGGGCAGGTACGGTGGGTGACCGTCCTGGCCTTGACCGTCCTGGTGAGCAGTGGTGTGCTCGCTCCCGCATGGATACAGAGCGAAGCGAAGGCCGATTTCGACTCGCGGGGCCCGGCGGTGAGCAGCGTGTGGCAGGCGATGTTCCAATCGCCCATCACGCCGACCGCTACTCCCACTGAGACGCCGATACCGCCCACAGAGACCCCTACCGAGACCCCGGTGCCTCCCACCGAAACGCCGACCGAGACCCCTACCCCAACGTTCACTCCCACTGAGACACCGGTGACGCCGACAGAGACCCCTACGGAGACGCCGACAGAGACTCCCACCGCCACGGCGACGCTCATCCTGACGGAGACCCCCACCGCCACACCCACCGAGACCCTGGTCCCGCCCACGGAGACGCCTACCGCCACGCCGACCCTGCTTCCCACCGCGACCCCTGCTCCCACGGCCACACCGCTTCCGTGCACATTTACCTACGTGGTGCGCCGGGGCGACACCTTGTGGTCCATCGCGCGGCGCTACGGTACCACCGTGGAGGCCATCGCCCAGGCTAATGGGATCATCAACCCCAATTACATCTGGGTGGGGCAGGTGCTGTGCATTCCCGACGGGGCTCCACCGCCCACGCCATACCCGCCGACGGTCTACATCGTGCAGCCGGGGGACACCCTGTGGTCCATCGCGCGGCGCTACGGCACCACCGTGGAGGCCATCGCCTGGGCCAACGGGATTATCAACCCCAACTACATCTACGTCGGCCAGCGGCTGGTCATACCCGGCGGCGTGGTGCCCCCACCCTCCGGTCCGATCATCTACACCGTGCGCTGGGGTGACACGCTGTGGTCTATCGCCAGGCGCTTCGGCACCACAGCCTGGGCCATCGCTCTGGCCAACAACCTGTGGAATCCCAATTTCATCTACGTCGGGCAGCAATTGCTGATTCCCGTGTAACGCAGCGGTTGATCAAAAGTAAACCCCGCTCCTGTCTGAGAGCGGGGTTTTTCTTTGCTCTGAGCTCTGGATTCCGCCGGACGAAGCAACGTGCCTGCTAAGCGGAGTCTTCAGCCAGGGTCTCGCGCACGGTGCGTACAAAATCCTCGATGCGAAATGGTTTGGTCAGATAGCGACGGGCATGCAACTTGTAGGCAGCAGCCTCTACCTCTTCGGACCCGTAAGCGGTGATCAAAATCGTGCGGGTGTTGGGGTTGTTCTTGTGGAGATGCTCCATTAACTGCAGGCCGTTGAGGCCAGGTAAGCGGAAATCGGTGATAACCAGGTCGAAGGAACGGGTGGCCAGTTCGCGCAGAGCGCTCTCGGCAGACTCAGCGCTGGTGACCTCGTATCCTTCCCCCAGTCCTTCCAGTCCCTCCCGCAAGAAGAAGGCTACTTTTTTCTCGTCATCTACGATCAAGATGCGCTTAGGTTCAATCATCGCTTCCCCCGCGTCTATTCCGCCCCCCTCGCATTTGTGTACTGTTGCTGTAATGATACCACGAAACCATGGCCTTTACGGTTACGAAATCATTACAGTTCAGTTACGAGACAGTTAAGGCGCTGAGTTGGTGGCGAACATATAACCCACCCCGCGCACATTGACAATGTAGCGGGGATTACGGGGGTCGGGCTCGATTTTGCGGCGTAGACGACGGATGTGCACGCGAATAATAGATCGGGCTTCTTCTTCGCGGCAGTCGTAGTTTTGCACCGCTTTGACCAGTTCGCGGCTGCTGAGCACTTTGTCGGCGTTGGCAATGAGACAGGCCAGCAAACGCAGCTCAGTGGGGGTCAGGTTCAAAGGTTGGCCGTCCATGGTCGCTACGTGCTTGTGCGTATCCACGATGATGCCCCGTGCCTGTACAAAACGTTCTTCTTCCGCCTTTTCTTCCTCTTGAACGGTCGTGGGCTGAGAGGAGGGGATGCCATGCACGTCTTTCAAAGCCTGGATGGTTTGTTCCATAGCCACGACCAGCTCTTTGCCCCGGGTCTCTTTCTTGCGCTTTTCCAATCCTGCCTTGACGCTGGTGAGAATATCGTCCACAGCGCACGGTTTGAGCAGGTAGTCGTGCGCGCCCTGGCGCAGAGCGCCGATGGCCGATTCCAGAGTGCCGTGAGCAGTGAGCATGATGATCACCGTGTCCGGCGCGATGCGGCGAGCGATTTCCATCACTTCCAGGCCCCCCATGCCGGGCATAATCAAATCCAGGAGGGTCAAATCGAAGGAACTTTCCTTCAGGTAGCGCACGGCTTCCTCACCGCTGGAGGCGGTGGTCACCTGGTAGCCTTCCATGGAGAGCAACTCTGCCAGGGAGAGGCGTACACTTTGCTCATCATCTACGACTAGGATTTTGGCGGCCTCAGACATAGGGTCCCCCCCACCTGTGGTCCTTCTCCTGAGAGAGTGTCTGAAAGATGACCCCGGTTAGACCTCCGAGGTCTGGGCGGGAATCAGCCACAGAATCACACAGAATTACACTGAAATTTCGGGATGGTTCATTTATTTTCTGGAGGAAATAGGTTTACACTTTGAAACCCTGAAAAAATTCTCAAGAGAAAATAACCCCGCCTTGTGCCCAGATCCAGTGAGTAAATCAGCCCCCACTGTTTTTCCGTTCGTTTCTCGGCTTGGGCGACTTCTCTGTCAACGAATATCCAACGAATAAACGAATAGACCGCGGCGATGGTTATTCGTTTATTCGTTCCGCCATTCGTTGACAGTATGCTGCCTGATGAAAGTGTCAACTGATTCTGAACCATTCTGAAATTTCTATGTTTTTCTGAGTGCTTCTGGAGCTATAGGCCTTCCAAGGGAGATCCTTGCTCGTTGGGCAAGAATTTCACCACAAAGGACACACAGGGAAAAAACGCAGTCCCTTTCGTGCTCTTTGTGTCCTTTGTGGTAAGGCTTTTCGGCTCCGGTTTAGCCGGGTTAGGGGTTTGAAGTCCGAATTTTCAGGCATGCACGGAGACGTCAGTCGTTACCTCAGAGTGATGCAGGCCGAGATTGGTCTGGCGGGTGCACGGGCAGCTTGACGATGAAACGGGAGCCCTGGCCCAGCTTGCTTTGCACCTCGATGTTGCCCCCATGCCTTTCGATGATGCCATAGCTCACGGAGAGTCCCAATCCCGTGCCTTTGGACTTGGTAGTGTAGAAAGGTTCGAAGATGTTAGCCTGCTCTTCTGGCGAGAGGCCCACACCGGTATCGGTGAAGCTGATGGTCACCCAACGGCCATCGGGGGTCAAGTCAGTGACGATGTAGAGGTCTCCTCCTTCGGGCATGGCCTCGACGGCGTTAATGACTATGTTGAGAAACACTTGTTTGAGTTGGTCGCTCACCGCTTGCAGCGCCGGTAAGTCTGGCCTCAATCGCTGGTGAACGGTGACGTGGCCGTGCTGCAATTGTTTGGCGGCCAGCGCCAGGACGTTCTCGACGATGGTGTTCACCTGTACGGAGGCACGCTGTCCTTTGGAAGGACGGTAGAACTCCAGCATGCCCTGCACGATGCCGATCAGGCGCTCCACTTCCTCCTGGGCCATTTCCAGGTACTGGCGTTTTTTGTCCTCGGGCAGGGAGCGGCGGAGCACCAGATGCAGGCAATTCTGAATGGCCTGGAGGGGGTTGTTGAGTTCGTGGGCGATGGAGGCGGCCAGCCGGCCCATCGCGGCTAGCTTTTCGACCTGGATGAGCTGGGCCTGGGACCGTTCCAGTTCGATGGCTCGCTGCCGCGCTTCGCGTTCCATCTGGCGGATGCGCAGCACAGCCCTCACGCGGGCTAACAATTCTTCCGGCTGGAAAGGCTTGGTGATGTAGTCATCCGCACCCAGGTCCAGACCTCTGGTCTTGTCGCCGGTGGAGTGCAGGGCTGTGACCATGATGACCGATACGTGCCGCAGCGTTTCATCGCTTTTGATGCGCCGGCAGACCTCGTACCCGTCCAGGTCGGGCAATCTCACATCCAGGATGACCAGGTCAATGGGGTGCTGGTCATCCTCTTGCTGATTGATGGCAGTCAGCATCTCCAGGGCCTCCTGGCCGGAGTAGGCCCATGAGGTTGTATAGCCGCGGATTTCCAGCAGGGTGGACATGTATTCGGCCGTTTCTTGCTCGTCGTCCACGATAAGGATGTGGAAATCTTCCTCCATCATGTTGCCCGCCTTGTTTCCGGCCTCTTGGCGTCAATAGGACCAGGAGAGCGTTTCCTCCTGCCAGTTGGGCAGTTGGGTGCCCAAATCGAGGATTTTGCGTTGCTCGCTGCCGTCGGGGTTCATCAAGTAGATGCCCCACTCACCGTCGCGGTCGGAGATGAAAGCGATGTGCTGGCCGTCAGGCGACCACACGGGCAGCCCGTCCTCGGCCTCGTTGCGGGTAAGCTGTCGCACCTGGCCATCGGGTATGGTGACCACGTAGATGTTCCAGTTGCGGCCCACGTCGGACATGTAGGCCAGTTCTTTGCCGTCCGGCGAGAAGGAAAGGGCGAGATCATGGTCAGAATGGGTGAGTTGCAGCGGGAAGGGCATATCCTCTCGTAGCACGCGAATGCCGCAGTTCTCTCCGTTGTCGTCACAACCGTTGTAAGCGAACCAGCCATCTGGGCCCCATGCCGGTGCACGGCCTTTGGCTACCAGTTGTTCCTCGCCACTGCCGTCGGCGTTGAAGGAGTAGATGGCCCAAGCGCCTTCGTGTTCCGCTTCCTCGTCGGGCAGGACGTAGGCGATGCGCATGCCGTCAGGAGACCAGGTGGGCCAGGCCGCGCCCGGCGAGGGGTGGATGCAGATTTCGTCGTTGCCCTCGATGTTTTTGGTGCAAAGTCCCGGTGCGTCGCTGTTCAGGCGGCGGAAGGCCAGACGCCCGCCGTCGGGGCGGAAGCTGGGCTGGTCGGCGTTGGCGGCCATCTTGACCCAGCGCAGGTCCTCAGCATGCACGACGAAGACGTCGTAGGTTTGGGTCTTCTGGTTGTAGATACTAAAGGCCAGTTTGCCCAGCGGTAGACCGACCACTTGTTGGGTGATGGTTGCGGTAGAAGTGATTACCGGCGTCGGGGTGGAGGTCAGGCATAGCCAGTTGGCGCTGATGCGTTTGTCCTCCGCCTCTTGCGAGAATTTGACGCGCACTGCTGCCGCGTATTGCTGTTTGGCGGCGCACCAGGCGTAGCTGCGGGCCAGGATGTCGCCATAGGATACGTGGGCGGCGTAGAGGCGCTCGGTGGTGTCCAGGTAATCGGGCGCGATGTTGTACAATGTGGTGAATCCGGCGATGGCTTTTTCCCAGTCCGCTGCCCAGTAGCTGATGGCGGTTAAGTAGAGCGCGGCCAGGCGGCGCTGCTTGGCGATGTCCTCGTCGCCGGGGCGTATTTCCAGCGCCCGGTCGAAGTAGCGCAGCGCTTCTTCCAGGCGCTCCTGGGTCACCAGCCAGGAAGCCTGGTTGCACAAGGAGGTGAAGAGCATATCTTCTACCCTGGTCGGCTGGAAGTCCGGGTCTATGCTGCGTACCTGATCCAGTTTGACCACGGCCTCGTCCCATTTCTCGGCGCGGTAGAGCTCCAGAGCCTGGGCGAAGAGCAGGTCCACGGCTTTGCTGCGCACCTCGGAAGTGGGGGTGGCCTTGTTTTGCAGTTTGGAGCGGGCTTCGTCCAGTTTCTCGCGTGCGGCCGGGTAATCGGGCACCAGGCGGAGCGCGAATTCAAACTCGGCGATGGCCAGTTCTATCTCCCCGTCCTCCAGGTGGGTCAGACCCCGATTGTAGTGCTCCTCGGCTGCGGCCCGGGTTAGTTGCGCTCGTTCCTGTAAGCCGTGGTAGACTCCCAGGGCCCCTATGCCGACGATGCCCAGCAGAAGGACGATGACCAGGAAAAACGGGCCTACGATCCAGAGCCAGGCCGGAGCGCGTCGCTTAGGCGCTGCTTCGACGGCGAGCTCTGGGGTCTCTGTGCGCACACGAAATCCGCAGTTCAGGCAAAATGGAGAGCTTCCATCTGTCCGTGCTCCACAGTGCTCGCAGATGACAAAATCTCCCGCCAGAGTGGTGGAAGCCAATCGTGGGTCGGCTACAGGAGGTGCCACAGGCTCCCCAGTGGTGTCCATAGTCTCTCCCCCCGCTATTGGCATGAGTTGGGCTGGGCCAACTCAGCTCTCATGTTCCCTGCCGCAGAGGCCCCGGGCAGTCCGAGGGGACCGCCAGAGGCAGGTGAAGGTAATGGGCTGCTGGCCTGGATGGGTGTATGCGGTGCGGCAGCGATTCCCGACGCGAAAAGGATGGGTTCGTTTGTCGGTAGCGGTATCTCACCCCCCGTTGTGTTTAAGAGGAAAAGCAGGGCCAACTCTCTCCCAGTCCAGTTCGCCCTCTCTTGCCTGTACTTGCGTGCGTATCTTTTGCTCATGCCCCAATTATAGCCTTTTTTGATGTTCTTGTCCAACGCCCTGTTTACGGTGGTGTGCGCAGCTTGGGGACAGGTTTGTCCCGTAGAGGCCAACGTCCTTCCAGGCAGGCGCGATTGGACAACTGGACCGGATTGCTATATACTACGACCCATCAGTGGGGGACGGTCGGAGCGGGCCGCGCCTGCGAACGAGGGCGGCGGCAATACGGGTGTCAAGACAGAAAACGAGGTAGACTCTATGCGCCAATCGTGGTTCTCACCACTCGCGGCTCTTCTTTTCGGCGTCATCTTTTTGGGCATCCGCACCAGCACCCCGCTGGCCCTGCCCCCCGTCACCGATCCCGACGGGCGGCTGGGGATGTGCTTCGTCTATCACAACGACCCCGACTGGCATACCCTGGCGGTGAACGCCGGGGCCCGCACCAACCGCTGGCAATTGAGCTGGTACGAGGTGGAGGCCAGCAACGGCAGCTTCGACTTCTCTGTCTACGAGGATGAAGTCTCCACTGACGCCTCCGCCGGCCTGGAGATTAACGCCATCTTGATGGGCACGCCGGACTGGGCGGCGACTGGCGGCAGCCGCTTCGCCCCCCGCATCCACGCCGAGCAAAAGACCCCACCGCTGACTTTCTCCGCTTTCGGCTGGACCAGCACCAGCGCTTCCCCACCCCAAAACCTCGACCTGCCCTGGGATGACCCGGTCAACTATTGGGGACGCTTCGTGTACAACACCGTCTCTCATTTCAAGGACAGCGTCCAGTATTGGGAGATGTGGAACGAGCCCGATTACAACTACTTCTGGACCGGCACTCCCGCTCAGTACTATCAACTGCTCAAAGTCGGCTACCAGGCGGCCAAAGCCGCCGACCCCGATTGCACCGTGCTCTTCGGCGCGCCCATGCTCTACGGCGACGATGGCGCTTTCTTCGAGCAGGTGCTGGCCCTGATCCGCGACGACCCCACCGCGCCGGAGCACAACTACTACTTCGACGTCATCCCCATGCACCTCTATGCCAACTCCGCCCAACTCTACGAGAACGTCGAATGGTTGCGCTGGCGCTTGAGCCTGTACGACCGCCCCGGCAGTCACGATCTGGAGAACAAGCCCATCTGGGTCAACGAGATGGGTGTGCGCCTCTGGGGTGATCCGCCGGGGCCGGACCAGCGCGTGGAATGGAGCGCCACCCCCGAAGAACAGGCCAATTACGTGATTCAGGGCATCGCCAACGGCCTGGCCGCCCGCGTGCAGCGACTGCTGTACTTCCGCCTGCACGACGCGGACATGTCCGACGCCTACGGGTTAGTGCGCAACGACAAGAGCCTGCGCCCCGCCTACGAAGCCTATCAGGTGGCTGCCACTTATCTGAGCGATCCACTGTGGGTCAGTCGCGTGCCCAGCGGACCTAACGTGCGCGTCAGTCTATGGGGCGCGCCGCGGGGCAAGGTCAGTGTGCTGTGGAACACCTCGCCCACGACCAGCACCTATACCCTGCCGGCCATCCTGGACAGCGCCACCGTGGTGGATAAGCGCGGCCAGACCCAGACTGTCACCCCGGTAGACGGCGTCTATACTTTCACCCTGTCTCCGGCCACCGCTTATCTGGTCTCTGACCCCTCGGTGTATATCATCGGCGGTGACCCGCTCATCGTCATCGAGGCCGACACCACGCCCCCTACTTCGACCGTCGCCGCCTTACCGGAGGCGGTGGGCAGCACGAGTTTCGTCGTGAGTTGGTCGGGCAGCGACGGGGAAAGCGCAGTGTGGAGCTACGACGTGCAGGTGCGCGATGGTTCCGCCGGCGAGTGGACCACCTGGCAGAGCTGGACCACGGCCACGTCCGCGACTTATGAGGGGCAAGGCGGCCACACTTACTACTTCCGCAGCCGGGCCCGGGACCGGGCAGGCAACGAGGAGGCCTACCCCCCAGGCGACGGCGACACCCATACTACCGTCACCCTGACCCGCACGTTGCACTACTGCGTTGCTTCCCTGTACGCCGACGTGAACGGCAATGGCCTGCGCGATGGGGATGATTACTCCCTGGACGAGGTGACGATGACCTTCCGCGACGGCAGTGGGCAGGACGCAGTAGCTCCGCATGTGGGCAGTTTCTGGGAATTCACCACCACCGTGCGCGTTGGCGAGACCTACACTTTCTGCGCCGTTAAGCGCCAATTTCTCCCCACGCAGTCCACTCTCACCATCTCGCCCGGGCTGCAGACCCTGGACTCCGGCCCCCACGACGTGGCCCTGCGGCCAGCCCCTTACGAGATTCTGTTGCCCCTGGTGTTCAAGGATTTCTAAAGCGCGAAAGTGCGATGCACCTCCAAGGTGCGTCGCACTTTTCCTCTCCCTTGCCTGGTTTGCCCCCCGCTCAAAAGTGATGTAGAATGAACCGAGTTTTGCTCTTCATCCATAGGAGCCTGCTGTGGAAACACCGGTCACCAACGAAAATCCAACACCCGTGGTCAACGGTCAGGAGATTGCTGGGGCAGCGGGGGTTATCGCCCTGGGCAACGTTCTCAGCCGGATCATGGGTCTGGCACGGGACGTGGTCACCGCGCATTTGTTTGGCGCTAGTGGCCTGGTCAGCGCTTACGGCGTGGCCTCCAAGGTGCCCACGTACTTGTATGACCTGCTGGTGGGCGGCATGGTCAGCTCGGCGCTGGTGCCCGTTTTCAGCGAACACGCTCCCCCGCAGCGCCGCGAGGAGCTGTGGCGCATCGCCAGCCTGATGCTCACCCTGACTGTAGTTGTGCTGGCCGCCGTGACCCTGATCCTGGAAGTGGGCGCTCCCTGGCTGGCCTGGCTGTTGGCCGGAGGCTGGGATGCGGACCTGTTGGCGGCGACCACGAGCCTGCTGCGCCTGACTCTGCCCGCCGTCATTTTCCTGGGCCTTTCGGGGATGATCACCGGGCTGCTGTATGCTCTCAAGCGCTTCTCCTACCCGGCTTTCACTATGGTCGCCTTCAACACCAGCATCGTGGTCTGCGGACTGCTCTTCGCTCGCCGTTGGAATATCGCCAGCCTGGCCGTGGGTCTGGTGGTGGGGGCCGCTTTGCAGGTGATTCTGCAATTGCCCGGTCTGCGAGACATGCGCTTCCGGCCCCGGCTGGACTTGAGCGATCCAGCGTTGCGGCGCATCATTCGCCTGTATCTGCCCATCGTCCTCGGACTGGTCGTCAGTCAGGTGGGGATCGTCATTGACCGCAATCTGGCCTCGCGCACGGGCGAGGAGAGCATCGCCTGGATGAATTACGCCACCACCCTTATCCAATTTCCCCTGGGCCTGGTCTCGGTGGCCATCGCCACGGCCATCCTCCCCACCCTGTCCCAGCAGGCAGCTACCAATCGGGAATCGGTGGCCGATTTCAACTCTACCCTGGCTCTGGGATTGCGGCTGGTACTGGTGCTCATTATCCCGGCCACCGTGGGCCTGTTCGTGCTGGCCGAGCCGGCCGTGGCGTTGCTGTTTCAACGCGGCGAGTTCGATGCCCGCGACACGATGATGACCGCTTTGGCCCTGCGCTATTATCTTCTGGGACTGGTCTTTGCCGCCGTGGATCAGCCGCTGGTCTTCGCTTTCTACGCCCGCAAAGACACTCTCACCCCGGCGTTGGTCGGCGTGTTGGGAGTGGGGTTCTACCTGGTCGTGGCCCTGGCTCTGATCCGACCTCTGGGTATGGTCGGTCTGATCCTGGCCAACGGGGCACAACTCAGCGGCCACGCGGTTGTCATGCTTATTTTATTCTGGCGGCGGGTGGGTAGCCTGCGCGGACAGGGTCTGGGAGTGACGCTGCTCAAGACCGGCGTGGCCTCAGCGGTGATGGCAGGCGCGACGCTGTTGATTTTGCAAGGGCTGAGCAATGTGGTCAATAGCCAGACGCTGCTGGGGCGCTTGATTCTGGTGGGAGGAGCGGGGATTGCGGGGGTGGCTGTGTACCTGGGACTGTGTGCTTTGCTGCGCCTGCGGGAGATGGGTTTGCTGTTCAATGTCGTGATGCGCCGCCTGCGCGGTGGGGGATAAAAGGGCGACGCACCTGCGAGGTGCGCCGCCCTTGAAAGCTTGACGCCCCTCTCAGGGTAGAGTATAATGGTTGACAGAAAGGTATCCCCAATGCGTCGGTCAGTCGGGTTTATTACCTGAACGGAAAAGCAGAGTAGCTCCACATTGAATCGTGGAGGTGCTTTTTCGGCCACAGAACCACACGGAACTGGAGATGGTTCATATTCTGGAGGGAATAGGTTTACACTTTTGAAGCCCCGAAAATTCTCAGGGGAAAAAAATAGCTACGCCTTGTGACCAGATCCAGCGGGCAAATCGCCCCCCACTGCTTTTCCTGATCGTTTCTTGGCTCGAGCGAGTTCTCTGTCAACGAATATCCAACGAATAAACGAATAGACCACGGTGATAGTCATTCGTTTATTCGCTCCACCATTCGTTGACAGTATGCTGCCCGATTAAAGTGTCAACCCATTCCGAACCATCCCCGGAACTGCACAGAAAATTAGACTTTCTGCGGCGAAATTGAATCGCCCACGGTTAAGTGGGGCGCTACCAAAAACGACTGTCGGGATGAGAAAATTCCTAGCGGTGTCCCCATAGCATGGCACTAGCGCATGTTATGCCAATATGAGCGCATCGAGAAGAAAGTGGTCTGAGCGATGAAAGATCGGCGCTGTGTGGACGATCTGACAATCGAGGAATTGGAGCAGATTTTGCTCATCAAGAAGCGCGAGGCGCGCATGGCTCGCGTGCGCCGCATGGCTTCCACGGGGCGCATGAGAGAGGGCGCGAGCGCTTTGGCCCGCGAGCCGGCCATCCCGCCGGACGAGGTGACCACGGCCAGGCCCGTCCCCCCAGTTCGCTCCCGTGAGGCCGATGCGTTCCACTCGCTGGAGGTAGACGCTCCGGCGTCGGAGGTGAGCAAAGCGGAGCAGCGAGCCGGGACTCATCAGCAACGCTGGGCCAGGCTGCGCGAGCGGCTGCTGCTCACGGTGGAAATAGGCGCGCTGGTCGGGCTGATCTTCGTCATCGTCAGCTTTTTCTCCGAGTTGCGCACTTTGAACCAGGAGGTCGCTGCTGCCCGCGAGCAACCCACGCCGACGGCCACGCCGTTGATCAACGTCTCCGTGCTGCCCGGCAGCCACAGCCCGCCCGCCGTCCCCGGTGAGGTGCCGGAACACCTCCGTGATTGGGTGGAACCGGCCCCGGCGGTGGTTATTCCTACACCAGGCCCTCAATCTCCTACTCGTCTGGTGATCCAGGCCATCAATGTGGACGTACCCGTCGTGGAAGGCGATGGCTGGGAGCAGTTGAAAAAGGGCGCGGGACATCATATCGGCAGCGCGAACCCGGGCGAACGGGGCAACTGCATCATCTCCGGCCACAATGACATCTTCGGCGAGATATTCCGCGACCTGGAAAAGCTGGAACTGGAGGACGAGATCATCGTCTATGCCGGAGTGCAACCGTTTCGCTATCGCGTCAAGGCCAAACGCATTGTCGAGCCCGACGACGTGAGCGTGATGTATCCCACCAGTACGCCGGTGCTCACCTTGATAACCTGCTATCCCTATCTGGTGGATACCCACCGCCTGGTGGTCATCGCCGAGTTGGTGGAGTAGTGGTCACAGCGATGGTCGCGCCTGCCCGCGCGAGAGAACGAAGCTACCAGTGAATGCGCTGAATAGCCGCTTGCTATGGGGATGATGGAATGCGCCAAATAGAGCTTTCAAGGCATGCAGAAGATATGCTGCGCGAACGCGAGATACCCGAAGAGTGGCTGTGGCGTGCCATTGACTCACCCGACCATATAGAAATCGGGGCCGATGGTAACACTCACTACATTAAATCTCTGACCGAACAAGGAGGCCGTTTTTTTACGTGTGATTGTTAATCATCGCGTTACACCCCAGCGAGTGGTCACGCCTTTCCTCGACCGCCGCCTGAGGAGGCAGAAATGAGATTGAAGATAGATAAAGAAAACGATGCCCTGTATTTTCGACTAGACGACTCGCCAATTGTCGAGTCGGAAGAGGTGCAGCCAGGTGTGATTCTTGATTTCAACGAGGAGGGGCGCGTTGTTGGGATTGAAATCCTCGCGCTCAGCACGCGCACAGTTCCGGAACAATTGCGCGTCCTCCAATTTGAAACCGCGTGAGAGAACACGGTGTCCGGTCCTTTGCACCCCTGGGCCTGCTGACAGGACCGGGCCCTTGACTGCATTCAATGGGATAGAATCGAAGCGTGGCACGTAAATTCTGGCTGAGGTTTAAACGTACTGAGGGGATAGAGGACGAACCGGAATACCACAGCGTTTTGGACGTGGGCACGACATGGGTCAAGACGCTGGTCGTGGCCAGGCAGGATGGTCAGGTGCGGGTCATCGGGCGGGGACGGGCGCACCATCGCGGGGCCTTCTCCGCCAGCGGGAAAGTGGCCGACATGAACGCGCTGACCGTGGCCTGTGAGGCCGCTCTGTGCCAGGCCGAGGATATGACTGAGGAGACGGCGGAGCGGAAAATCGTCCCCGACACGGCAGTCATCGGCGTGCCCGCCCGCTGGTTGATTGTGACCAGCCAGAGCTTCGTTCGTCGCCGGTCTCGCCCGGAGACACCGGTCGAAGAGCAAGAAGTGGAACAGGTTATCGAGCGGGCAGGACGCCTGGCCTACCAAAAAGCCCTCAGCAGGGCAGCGACTTCCATCCCTCTGAAGTTGCTGGACGCCTCGCTGGTCTCCCTGACGTTGGATGGACATCGGGTGACGGATCCCCTCGGCTTTCGCGGGGGGGAGTTGGGAGCCACGGTGTGTGTGGCCGTCGCGGCGGAAGAAGACTTGATGACCTTACACGCCCTGGCGGAAGCCCTGGAGTTGGAATCTGTCCATCTGCTCGCCGAGCCCCAGGCCGTGGCCCGGCAACTGGGTCGCGATGGCATTGTGCTCGACGTGGGTGGTGTGACCACCAGCGTGTACCTGATGCGCCACGGGACGCTGCTGACCGCCGACACGCTACCTTTGGGTGGGGACAGTCTGGCCCAGAGCCTGGCCGCCGTCTTCAATTTGAGCGGGCGTCAGGTGCAGGCCTTGCGCCGGGCCTACGTCAATGGACTGCTGGCCGCGGAGGACGCGGCTCAGGTGCGGGTGGTGTTGGCCGATACCCTTCAAAGCTGGCTCCAGGCCGTGGAAGGCTGTCTGGCCCGCCTGGCCGGTGCGGATTACCTACCACATCAGATTTATCTCTGCGGCGGGGGTAGCCGCTGGCCCGATTTGCTGGACGCCGCCCGGACCCGCGCCTGGATGCAAAGCCTGCCCTTCGTCCGATACCCTCAAGTTCAGCTACTGGACCCCGTGCAGTTCGCGTGCCCGTTCAACGGCACCGCGAGACATTGGGATATAGAAGAGACCGTGGTGCTGAGTCTGGCCTGCAGCCCGGCGCTATCGGGCGAGGGCCGGGAGGAAAGAAGCATCTCAAATCTGTTGAGGAATATAGCGGAATAGAAGCCTATGCAACAAATCATCTACCTGGAAGTTGACGACGACATCACTACTATTCGGAACCGCCTCGAATGGGCACAAGCACCGCGCGTGCTGTTGGTGATCCCCCCAGGCTGCCCTGCTCTGCGCCGTCCCCTGGACTTCAAGCTCCTGCGACGGCAGGTTAATGCCCTGGGTATCGAGGTGGCCCTGGTCAGCAAGGACCCGGTGGTGCAAGACCTGGCTTACGAGCACAAATTCAGCGTCTTTTCCACCACCAAGCGCGGTCAGCGTGCTCGCTGGCGCAAAGCGGACGAGGACGAAGTCACCCCCCTGCCGCCTCGCCCCCGTGCTCGCCGCTCATTGTGGTCCGCTTTACAGGAGAATCAGCGTTTACGGCGGGCCTTGCTGATAGCGCGCCAGGTGCTGGCCAGTGGATTGTTTCTGATCGTGGCAGGCGCGTTACTGCTGGCGGGCTATCTGGTCATCCCCAGTGCGACGGTCATTCTGGTGCCGACCAGCGAAGTGGTCAGCATAGCGGTTCCTCTCACCGCTTCGCCGGAGGTGGACTCGGTAAATGCAGCGCAGTTGTTACTGCCCGCCCAAGTGGTGGAGGTGCGCGTCGAAGACCGGGCGCAGATTCCTACCAGCGGCACCAAGGACGCGCCGGATGCGCCAGCGACGGGCACGGTGGTCTTCATCAATCGGCTGGCGGCCTCAGTGACAGTGCCCAAAGGAACCACCGTTTCTACCTCGGCAGGCACTCCCATTCGCTTCATGACGCTGGAGGATGTCACCTTGCCCCCTTCGGTGGGCAGCATTGGGCGGGTTGGGGTGCAGGCGGTGGAACCAGGTCCCATTGGCAATGTGGGAGTGAACCTCATCAACCGTGTCGAAGGGCCGTTGGCGGTGAAGGTACGGGTGACCAATGATGAGCCCACCGGCGGCGGAACGGTGAAACAGGTGAGCATGGTCACGCCAGCGGACAAGGAAAGGTTGCGCGCCCTGCTCCTGCAGCAACTGCAACAGAAAGCCTACGCCACCATGACCGCCGAGTTGGCTGAGGGCCAGTTTATACCCGCCGAATCGCTGCGCGTGGAGCTGATCCTCGTCGAAAACTACGACAAGTTCGTGGAGGAGGTGGCCGATACGCTGGGGTTGGAGATGCGAGTGGTGGTCAGCGGATTGGTCATTGATGAGGCCGATGCTACACCCTTGATGCGGGAGATGTTGAAGAATCAGGTGCGGAACGGTTTCGACCTTCTGCCCGATACCATTCAATTGCGACGTGGCCAGGTGATCGGAGTGCGAGAAGAAGACCGGGCAGTGCAGTTCGTCATGGAGGGCAGCGCAGTGATGGCCGCTCACATGGATGTCGCCCTCATTCAAGAGGCCATCCGGGGCAAGACGCCCGAGTTCGCCCTGGAATACCTGCGCGCTCATGTGCCTTTACGTGCTGAACCCCAGGTGACCCTATCACCGGAATGGCTGCCGCTACGGCGCATCCCCTGGCTCCCGCTGCGCATCAATGTGGTCGTGCAAAGCGGAGGTTGAAGTGCAGGAGGATAAACCCCGCGTGCTGGCCCTTGACGTGGGCGAGCGGCGCATCGGAGTGGCCGTCAGTGACCCCACGCGCACCATCGCGCGCAGCCTGTGCGTGCTGGAGCGCCGCTCGCGGGAAGAGGACTTCGCCGCCATCGCCGAGTTGGTGAGAGAACATCAGGTTGGGCTGGTGGTCGTCGGGCACCCACGCAGCATGAACGGCACGATAGGCCCCCAGGCTCGTCGTGTGAGTCGCTACGCCGAAGCTCTGGCCAAGACGCTGCCCGTGCCGTTGATCCTGTGGGACGAGCGCCTCTCTACCTCGACAGCAGAGCAACTGATCCTTGAGGCCGGGCGTTCGGCGCGCCGACGGCGGAAGAGGATAGACGCGGTGGCCGCCGCCGTCATCTTGCAGGATTACCTGGACGCGCAGACCTCATAGCTGGTGCTCGTGCAATGCTTTATCGGAGTCCGGCGAATAGGGAAAGGCGCTGGGCACTGGGCGGGCTCTGCGATAGCAGCGCCTTACGGGGAGACCGCCCAGTGCGCGGCCTCTACATTCAAACTGCATACAAGGAGGAAAAGCGCTTCCCTCCCTGGGCCAGCCACCAGGATGCCAGAGATTCCCTAATTTGTCCAGTGGGCGGCGGGCTGGCGCCCCCACATCAAACATAATACGAGCGAGGTATGTGATGTAGCGGCGGACGGCCCTTCGACGAAGCTCAGGACATGCCCTGTCCGCCCGGGAACGCGGCCACGGCGGGCCGCCGCTACGCCTTTGCACTAATTATACGAGGAGGTATTATGGCTATCCACCTGTATCTGTCAATGATCCCCGAAGCGTTAATCGCCTCTATGCTAACCCCGGAGGAATTTGGGGTCTATTATGCCGTGGGAGCGAAGAAGAAAGCCCGCGGTCAGGCTATCTTCTTTGAAATTGATCCCAACTTCCGGCACGAGTTCTTCAACATTGAGGAGGGGATGAGGCGCTGCGTACCCCATGAGGACGGCAGCCCCAAAAGGTCCATCTACATCTCCGTGTATCGCGTGCTGGAACACGTTTCCCTGGACGCCATCCAGAGGCTCTATCTCGTTACGCAAGATGGGCGGGTACTGGGTCTAGGACCAAGTGAGGACCTCCCTGACAACGGTGAAGGACTGCATCTCTATCAAGAAATTGCGCCAGTACACCCCCTGGTGGTCAGCACCTTAGGCCCTCGCGATTTTTATGAACTCATCGTCAAGAACCCGACCACTCTCCTCTCGCTGCCGGCCGTCTGCTTTGTGGAACTGAGCCTGGGTGAGCTGGCCAAGGACCCCATCTACGGGGCGGTTGGTGATTTACCCTATGCCAACATCGAACACCTGCGCCAGTGCCTGGTGGATTTGAGCACCAAAACCGTCCACACCAAGATGGTGGATCGTATTCACCCGGCCTCGTTTCCATATCGAATGATCAAGAACGGGATTTTCGTGGGCAATCGGGAGCGGTTACTTTACTTCCCGTTGCCGTCGCGGGAGGAACTGCGGGCCAGGCACTACCGTTGGTGGCGCTCCGCTAACATGTAGCGCCGTGCTGCATTCCGGAGGGGCTGAGCAGCATTAGCACACTCCAGGTTGTTACTGAGTTAATTTTCTCACGGGAGGAACGTAGACAATGCCAACTTCTCAAATTTGGGTCTTCATCGCTCTTGTGGCAGGGATAGTGTCCGTGGGCATAGCGGCCTGGCTCTATAACTGGGTCCACCGGCAGGACGCGGGCTCGGAGAAAGCTCAAGAGGTCGCATCCTGGATTCGGGAAGGGGCGACCACTTACCTGCGGCGTCTTTATCTGGCTCTTACCCTGGTGGCCGTGGCCCTGGGATTCATCATCGCCATCGTGTTCAGCTTCGACATCGAGCATTTGGGCACAGGGGTGGTCAGCATAGACCCGCTGCGAGGCGGTGTGATGGCTCTGGCCTTTGTGGCAGGGGCTGTTTGCTCCGCCCTGGCCGGGTACATGGGCATGACGGTCGCCGTAGCGGCCAATGTGCGCAGCGCCACGGCGGCGGGAGAGAGCATCAACCGCGCCTTCAAAGTGGCCTTTTATGCCGGCTCGGTGATGGGTCTGGCCATGGTCGGGTTGGCGGTCATCGGCATGAGCGCGATTTATCTGATCAGCGGTGATCCGGAGATCGTTCTCGGTTTTAGTTTTGGTGCGTCATCCCTGGCTTTGCTGGCCAAGGCCGGAGGCGGGATTTACACCAAGACGGCGGATATTGCCGCCGACCTGGTGGGCAAGGTCGAAATCGGTATTCCTGAGGACGACCCGCGCAACCCGGCCGTGGTGGCCGATAACGTGGGGGATAACGTGGGCGACGTGGCCGGCATGGGAGCGGACATCTTCGACAGCTACGTGGCCAGCACGGTGGCGGTGATGTTGTTGGGCGTTTCCATTTTCGCCGGTGACACGGCCCTGCAGACCAAATACACCGTGTTTCCGCTGATTTTATGCACGCTGGGCATCGTCGCCTCGCTTATCGGTATCCAGTTCGTGCGTGTGGGCGAAAGCGGCAAACCCGGCCCGGCGCTTAACCGGGGGACGATTATCACCTGTACCATCTTTGGTCTGCTGGCGGCTGCTATCGTGTTCCTGGGCGGGTACAACTTGGGCGTGCTCTGGGCCACGCTGGCCGGTCTGATCACCGGTGTCGTTATCGGCTTTACCTCCGATTATTTCACTTCCTCGGAAAATCGTCCGGTGGTCGAGACCGCCCGCGTTTCCGATTCCGGCGCGGCCATTAACATCATCACCGGTTTCAGCTATGGCCTGATCAGCCTGGTCCCCTCCATTATTGGCATCGCCCTGGCAACCCTGAGTTCCTATTATCTGGCTCAGTGGTCCGGGATGAACGGCATTTATGGCGTGGGCATCAGTGCCGTGGGCATGTTGGCCGTCAGCGGTATGATTGTCTCCTCGGATGCTTACGGCCCTATCGTGGACAACGCGCGGGGCATCGCCGAGATGGCCGGCATGTCACAGAAAGTGATTGATACGGCCGATGTGCTCGATGCGGCGGGTAATACGGCCAAGGCAATTACCAAGGGATTTGCCATCAGCGCTGCCACCCTGACCGTGTTGGCCCTCTTCGCCGCTTACGCCGAGGTGGTAGGCATCAGAGGTGTGGTGTTGAACATCAGTCTTCGCAATCCGGTGGTCGTTGCCGGCGTGCTGCTGGGAGCCATGACTCCGCCCTTGTTCAGCGCGCTGACTATGCTCTCGGTCACGCGCAATGCTTTCCAGATGATTAAGGAGATTCGCCGCCAGTTCGATGAGCGCCCCGGTATCCTGGCGGGCACGGAGCTGCCCGATTACGCGGCCTGTGTGGGGCTGGCCGCCCAGGGAGCTCTGGCTTCTCTGGTGCTGCCGGCTTTTCTGGCCGTCGTGGTGCCTCTGCTGGTGGGGTTCCTTCTCGGCCCTGAGGCCTTGGGGGGCTTCTTAGGGGGGAGTATTTTTACCGGGGTGATTTTCGCTCTGCTGATGTCCAACGCCGGTGGATTGTGGGATAATGCCAAGAAGTATATCGAGTCGGGGGTATTCGGTGGGCCTGGTTCCGAGGCGCACAAGGCCAGCGTCGTGGGCGATACCGTCGGCGACCCGTTCAAGGATACGGCAGGGCCTTCTATCAACACGCTGATCACGGTAATGTCCCTGGTATCCTCCCTGTTCGCGCCGATTATAGCAGCTTTCCACTTGTTTTAGGACTTCAAGTGGCGGGTAGGGCAGGCTTCGTCGTGAGCTCAGCCGAACGGTTGGCGGCGACTAC
>JACIWR010000129.1 GCA_014360845.1 Anaerolineae bacterium | reverse complement strand
TGCTGCGCGAGCGGCTGGAAGGGCCTGCTCCCCAGCCCCCGTCCGAACCGATCCCGGCGCCCATCCCCAATCCGCGCGCCTTGCGCCTGGTGGGCCGCGAAGAGGAGCGCGACTGGCTCTGCCAGCGGTTGCGCCGCGGCGACGTGGCCGCGCTGGCCGGCGTGCGCGGCATCGGCGGCATCGGCAAGACCGAACTGGCTATCGCCGTCGCCCGCGAGCTGGAAAACGAGTTCGCCGGCGGCGCGATGTGGTTTGACTGCGGCCCCAACGACGCCTACGCCATCCAGGAGCGCATGGCCAGCGCCCTGGGGGTGAACCTGCAGCAGGACGACCTGCGCCTGCGCGCCGACCAGTTGGCCATGGCCTGGCGCAGCCGGCCGCCGACGCTGGTGGTGCTGGACGACCTGCGCCGCCGCCACCTGGCCGATTTCGACTGCATCGCCCCGCCGCGCCCGCCCTGCGCCCTCCTCGTGACCAGCCGCCGCAGCGACCTGCCCCTGCCCGGCGCGGCGGTGCGCGAACTCGACCCGCTCACCCCGGCCCAGTCCGGCGACCTGCTGGCCAGCCTGCTCTCGCCGCAGATGGTGGAGGCCGAGCCGGAGGCCGCCGCGGCCGTGGCGAAACTCCTGGAGAACATCCCCCTGGCGCTGGTGCTGGCCGCGCGGCGGGCGGAGAGGATCGCCCGGCGGCGCGACGAGAGCGGCCGCCGCCCGCTGGCCGCGCTGGCGGACGAACTGCGCATTCGCCGCGCCCGCGTGCTCGACCAGGGCGAGCGGCCCGACCTGAGCGTGTTCATCGCCTTCGATGCCAGCGCCGACGACCTGGAGCCGGCCGACCAGGCCCGCCTGCGCCGGCTGGGCGTCTTTGCCCGCAACGAGTTCGACCTGCTCGCCGTCGCCGCCGTGTGGGAGGAGGATAAGGAAACGGCCCGCCGCGCGCTGGGGCGGCTGGCCGACGCCGGCCTGGTCGAGGAGGTGGAGGAGGCGACCTGGTGGATGCACGACCTGCTGCGCGAGTACGCCCGCGAGCGGCTGGAACAGGACGGAGCGGAGGCGGACGCGGCGCGGCTGGCCCACGCCCGCTGCTGGCTGCGCTACCTGGAAGAGACCGACCCGCGCAGCGTGGAGGACTGGCGCGACCTGGCGGCGCACCGGCCGGAGGTGGAGCAGGCCGCCGACTGGCTGCTGGGCGACTGGCAGCGCGAGCCGGGGTTGGCCGTCGGCCTGGCCCTCCAGATCGCCTGGACCTTTCCGGCCGGCATGCTGCCCCGGCAGATAGACTGGCTGCGGGCCGGGCTGGCCGCCGCCGAGGCCCTGCTCGCGACGGCAGCCAGCGATGACGACCGCCAGGCCGCCCGGCGACGGGCCGCCCAGACCCAATCCAGCCTGGCCGACCTGCTGCGCACGCGCGGGCAATACGACGAGGCCGAACGGCTCTACCGCGAAAGCCTGCGCGTCTTTGAGGCGCTGGGCGACAGCCGCTCGGTGGCGGTGACCCAATCCAGCCTGGCCGACCTGCTGCGCACGCGCGGGCAATACGACGAGGCCGAACGGCTCTACCGCTCCGGTCTGGAGATCTGCCGCCGCATCCGCGAGCCGCAGGGGGTGGCGGTCTTTCTCATGGGCCTGGGCCAACTGGCCCTGGCCCGCGGGCGGCGCGAAGAGGCGCTCCCCCTGCTGCAGGAGGCCCGCCAGGGCTTTGTCGCCCTCGGCCTGGCCCATTGGGTCGCCGACGTGGACGACCTGCTCGCCCAGGCCCAGGGCCAGATGCTCACCCTGGACGACCTGCTGGCCATGATCCGCGCGGCGCGCGCCGGAGACGGTCGGGCCGGCGAGCAGGCCTGGCAAATCTGCGACGGCCTGGCCGGCGCCCCCGATCCCGCCCCTGCCGCCCTCGGCCGCGCCCTGCAGGCTGTGCTGGCCGGCATCCCGCCGGAGGCCGCGCTGGAGGGCCTGCCCGCCGATCTGCGCGCCCACATCCTGGAGGTGCTCGGTGGCTGAACCGCACTCGCCCACCCCTTTCTTCCGCTTCTTGCGTCTCCCCGTTGACCAGAAGGGTCACACGTTGGTCGCTCTGCCCCGCCCAATACCAGCCCCTGTCGCCCTGCTGCATCTGCTGCCCGACCTGAACGATGGCGTGGTGATCAGTATTAAGCCGCTGTGGGAATTGGTGGAAAGAGGCGGTTCGGACGTGGGAAGCGTTAGTCGCCGGGAGGAGAGGATCTCATGGGTCTAGTAACCGACACACTGCTCGCTCTGCTCCGCAAACAAGTGGAGGCCCACGGTACCGTCGTCTGGTTCGATCCGGAGAAAGCGTATCTGGAACTGGCCCAGTCGCTGACGCCGGAGGACGTGGCCAGCGCTGCTGTCTACCGCTACGATCCGCAGCGCGGCTTTATCTGGTTGCGCCGCCAGGTGGAGCCGCTCTGGGAAAAGAGGCTCACACCGCCCCGGCTGCTTCTCTACGTGCCTCTGGCCCGGGCAGAGACGCGCCACGCGCTGATTGAATTCGAAGTCGCTGGCGTGGTGGTGCAGCCTGGTCAGCAACCTTCGGAACGGAACACCGCCCTGGCCGCCGTAGCCCGCCAGGCGCTGTCCACTGTTTTCCCTCCGGCAGCCGTGGAAGAAAACGTTGACCAGGTCGAGGCCGGGCAGTTGTCCCTGGCCGAGTTAGACCGGTTGGCCGAAAAGGGCGCCGAAGCACAGACCGGCGCAGTGGCAGTCATATTTGGCAGCGGGAATATCTCTGAGGTGGCGATTCGCTTCCTGGCCGACACGGCACTGGACGCCGAGATCGAGGCCAAGCAGGCGCTCGGCAACCTGTCCAGGCTGCTTTCCGATGCGCTGGGTGTTTCCTTCCCGACAGATCAGGGTCTCGCGGCGCTGAGGGCACACCTGGCGCGCCAGATTCTGGTCACGGACTTGATCGAGGCTTTGGGCGACCAGGTGCCCCAGGCACTGCGTACCTTCTCCATCGCCGAGCAGCCGGTGGCCCGCCAGGCGGCCGTGGAGCTGGCTCGGACCTGGCGCAACCGACGCGACTTGGCCGATAGCTACGTCCATTGGGCTGAACGAGTGCAAACCGAGATCGGGCTGGGGTCCCTGGAGCTGGACCTCGACACCCTGGCTCGCACCGAGACATTTGCCGCTGGTGAGGTTCGGTTGCAGAGGGAGGTCGAGATGGCCCTGGCCCAACGAGCCTCGGCGCGCCTGGTCGAACTGGCCGAAGCGCGGCTTGGCGGCTTCTGGTCGGCGCAAAAGCCGGAAATCAAAACTCGCTGGGAGGTCATCGCCGATGCCGGGCGGGTGTTAGTCGAAGCAGCGCGGGTGGAGCGCGCGCTCAAAGGTAAGAAGTGGTCTGCCAGCGCGCTCCTCTCCAACTACACCCTGGGCGGCAGACCGTGGTGTGAGCTGGATACTGCCCAGCGCCACCTGGAGCGCGACTTTCACCGCTTTGAACTCGATCCTCAGCGGCATGAATCGCTGATACAATTGGTGACGCAGGCCCGCCAGCGCTACGTGGCTGTGTCCAACGATCTGGCTGAGCGTTTTACCCGGGCTTACGCTGGCGAAAAGTTCGAACTTCCTGGCGTGCTGCTCCAGGCTGATGTCTACCGGGAGATCGTGGCCCCGGCCGCGAGGAGTGGGCGTGTGGCGTACATCCTGGTGGATGCCCTACGCTTCGAGATGGCCCGTGAGTTGCTCTCCGTCCTGGAAGCGGAATGGATGCACGATCTGACCCCAGCACTGGCCACGCCACCCACCGTCACTGAGATTGGCATGGCAGCCCTGCTGCCCGGTGCGGAAAAGGGGCTGGCGGTGGTCGCCGCCGGTGGCAATAAATTGGCGGCCGTCGTCGCTGGTCAAACGCTGAGGACACGCCAGGAGCGGCTGGCCCATTTTAATACGGCCGTGGGAGGGGACGTGGTCGTGGCCAGGCTGGATCAACTGGCGCCACTGTCAGACATGCATTTGAGCCAAGCTCTCAAGTCAGCCGATGTGGTCGTGGTCACGGCGGCCGAGGAGATTGACGGTCTATGTGAGAGCAACCCGCCCCTGGCGCGACGTATGTTGGACGATGTTCTCAATCAGCTTCGCCGGGGGATCAAGACGCTCTTTGGGGTGGGTGTGCAAACGGTGATTATCAGTGCCGACCACGGCTACCTCTTCGGCGAAGAGTTGTCGGCCGGTCAAAAGATAGACTCGCCGGGGGGCAGGACGGCAGCCCTCAAGCGGCGGGTGTGGGTTGGTCAGGGGGGCGCTGATCTGCCCGGAGTCCTGCACAAGCCGCTCTCGGCCTTTGGCATCGGCGGAGATTTGGAGATCGCCACACCGCAGAATCTGTCCTGCTTCAAGGTCAAAGGCGGAGGCACTGAGTATTTCCACGGCGGCCTGTCTCTGCCGGAACTGGTCGTCCCCGTGCTGACCGTCCGGCCGGGGGCTGCCCCAGCGCCGGCCGCCGTTGCTCATATCCAGTGGACTCTGACCCTTGGCACTCGCACCGTCTCGACGCGATTTGTGTCCGTCACAGTGGAAGGCCGCTCGACAGAGTTGTTGCCGGTAGAACCCCCGGCAGTGCGGGTCGAAATGCGAGCCGGAGAGCAGCCCATCTCGGTGCCGGTGTCGGCCAGTTATGGCTTCCAGGAAGCTACCAAGGACGTCCAACTGGAATTGGCGGCTGGCGAGCCTCAGGTGATTGCCAAGAACACCATCACGCTGATGGTCACCGAGACCCCACCGGTGGACGAGGTAACGGTCCACTTACTGGACGCGACCACAGGCATCAGCCTGGCGCGCCTGGACTGTGTCCCGTTCGCCATTACGTTGTGAGGGTTAGGATCCAGGTTGGAAGTGAGAGGATGAGGGGAAAAGATGCCGGAATTGGATCGTAAAGCAACCGAAATCTTTGCGGGCAAAGTGGTGCGCAAGGACCTGGTGCGCCAGGTCAAAGTGGGAGCCAACGTGCCGACGTATGTGCTGGAGTATCTCCTGGGTAAGTATTGCGCGACGGATGATCCTGTTGCCATTGAAGCCGGCATGCGTATGGTGCACAACATCCTGGCCGATAACATCATCCGGCCCGATGAGGCGATGAAGGCCCAGTCTCGGGTGAAGGAGCGAGGTCGTCAGAGCTACATTGACAAGGTGCTGGTGCGTCTGGATGGAACCAAGTACTGGGCGGAGGTAGTCAACTTTGGGTATCGGTTCGTCCACATCCCTGACACCTTTGTGCGGCGCTACGAACGGTTGCTGGAGGGGGGCGTCTGGGCTCAAGTGGATATCGAATTTCGAGCCGAGGAAGAGGTCAGCGGCAAGGTGCGGCCTTTTTTCATCACCGATCTCAAGCCGATCCAATTGGCTACCTTTAGCCTGGACGACTATCTCGCCGCGCGGCGCGAACTGACGACCGATGAATGGTTAGATTTGTTGATTCGTTCGATTGGGTTTGAGCCGTCATTCTTTAGCCGGCGAGTCAAGTTGCTTATGCTGATGCGCCTGGTGCCGATGGCCCAACGCAACTATAACCTGATCGAACTCGGTCCCAGGGGCACCGGCAAGTCGTACGTTTATCGCGATCTTTCACCCTATGCCATTTTGATCTCCGGCGGTAAGACAACCGTGGCCAACTTGTTCTACAACATGAGTACACGACGGGTTGGTCTAGTGGGCATGTGGGACGTGGTCGCCTTTGACGAAGTGGCTGGCATCAGCTTCCGTGATAAGACGGCCATCCAAATCCTCAAGGACTATATGGAGAGCGGCAGTTTCAGCCGGGGTAGGGAGGAGTTGGTAGCAGAAGCCTCGATGGTCTTTAACGGCAACATCAACCAGCCTGTTGATGTATTGGTCCGTGCTGGCACCCTGTTCCAACCTTTGCCAGAGGATATGCAGGACATGGCATTGATTGACCGTCTGCATTTCTATTTGCCGGGCTGGGAAATACCCAAGATGCGGAACGAGTTCTTTACTAACCACTATGGCTTTGTGGTTGACTATCTGGCCGAAGCGTTGCGCGAGTTGCGCCGATATAACTATACCGAAGCGTTCGACCGCTATTTCAGCCTTGGTGGTCACTTGAACACGCGCGACGCCAAAGCTGTGCGCCGCACGGTGTCCGGCTTGGTCAAGCTCCTGCATCCGGCCGGTGATCCCAGCCGGGAGGAGGTGCAAGAATACCTGGAGTTGGCCCTGGAAGGGCGTCGTCGTGTCAAGGAGCAGTTGAAAAAGATGGGGGCGTTCGAGTACTACCAAACATCCTTTTCCTACTTTGACACCCAGACGATGCAGGAGCACTTTGTCGGAGTGCCTGAGGAGGGCGGTCAGCGACTGATCAGCCAGGATCCGATGCCTCCAGGCAACGTCTACACGGCTGCTCTGACCGATAGTGATACCGTGGCGTTGCATCGCATCGAGGTCAGTCGCATGAGTGGATCGGGCAAACTGCGCATCACCGGCAGCCCGGACCGGGCGATGAAGGAGTCCATTGTCACCGCTTTTGATTACATCAGGGCTAACAAGACACGTCTGGGCATCGAGCGCGATGTGGACAGCTATGACTTTCACGTTCAGATCGTGGACCTGATGCGTAGCAAGGAGGGATCGCAGGGTGGAGTGGCCTTTTTTGTGGCCCTCTATTCCCTGCTACGGGAGAAACCGGTACAGGCCGGACTGGTCGTCCTGGGGGAGATGACGATTCAGGGGAACATCCTGCCGGTGCGTTCGCTGGTGGAGCCGTTGCAGGTGATCATGGACAACGGCGCCAAGCGGGTGCTGATCCCGCTCAGCAATCGGCGCCATTTCATGGAAGTGCCACCTGACGTATTGGAAAGGGTGGATCCGATCTTTTACTCGGAGCCGTTGGCGGCGGCGTTGAAGGCTTTAGGTATAGGTTAGCAAGCCCTTGTAAGCGGATAAACAGGGCTGCGATATGGTCTGGTTTCAGCCGTTATTTTGGCGCGTATATATCGTACAACTATAATTGTATGTTGACAAAACTCAACATAAGTGATAAAATGGGGCCCTGAGAGGCCCCTTTTGTCACTTTGGGCCGTCGCTAACTGCTCTGAAACTCAACGTACAATGTGGAGGCGAGCATGGAACAGGCATACCTCGACCAATTCATCGTCCACCTGCGGATGCAGGATCGCAGCCACCACACCGTGGACGGCTACCGGCGCAACGTCGAGTGGTTCTTCGCCTGGCTGCAGGAGCAAACCGGGCGCCACATCCCGCTGGGGGAGGTGACGACCTTCGACGTGCAGCGCTACCGCGACCACCTGATGGACGCCGGGCACAAACCGGCTACGATCAACCGGCGCCTTGCCGCCCTGCGGGCTTTTTTCGCCTGGGCGGTGGAGGCGGGCCACATCGCGGCCAGTCCTGCGGCCGGGATCAAGTTCGTGCGGCACGAGCGGCGTGCACCCAAGGGCCTGAGCAAGCAGCAGGTCTATCTGCTGCAGCGGCAGGCTGCCGCGCGGCGGCAGTTAGCCGAGGCGCAGGCGGGTCGGGATGCAGGAGGGCAGCAGATCGTCACCCCGGCGGTGGTGATAGCGCGGCGGGATGAGGCGATTCTCTCGCTGCTGGTCTACACAGGTTTGAGAGTGAGCGAGTTGGTGAATTTACGTGTGGGAGATGTGGTGCTCAACGCCCGCTCGGGGAAGGTGTGCGTCTACGGCAAGGGTCGGGGAAAGAAATATCGCGAGGTGCCCTTGCACGCCGAGGCGCGGAAGGCGCTGCAGGCGTACCTGGAAGTGCGGCCAGAGAGCGAGGAAGAGCATCTCTTTCTGGGGCAGCGGGGGCCGCTGCAAGCGCGGGGGGTACAGTTCCGGCTGGCGGAGATTGGCGCGGAGGCGGGGGTGAAGGTGACGCCCCACGTGCTCCGGCACACCTTTGCCACGCGGCTTTTGCGGGAGGCGGGGGTGGATTTGGTGACCACCTCGACGTTGCTGGGCCATGAGAGCGTGGCCACGACGGCAATCTATACCCAACCCACGGAGGCGGACCTGGAAGAGGCGGTGAGTCGGTTGTGATTTAACAAGAGGCGGTTTTTATGCTATAATTTCTATGTCTGCCAAACGAGCTTTCACGGAGACCTGATGCTATGACAATCACCTCAGGCATCGGTCTTTATGTTGCCTGCGGAATCATCCTGATCTGCCTGGTGCGGACGTGGGTCACTGCCAGGCCGCTGCAGCCGTCGTCCGTATGGTGCGACGCGCTTCGCAAGGTCGTCACACCTGGCGGTGATCGCCATTCCCCTGGTCGGACCATCCGGGATGGTCAAGGTTGGCCAGAGCAATAATGGAGAGAAGTACAATGAACGGCAAAATTCCCCTCAAGACCTTTTGGGAAGCCATCGAGCACCGGCTGACCGAGTGCTCGGCCGAGGAACTGCGGGACATCATGCGCGAGATGGCCCGGCACGTCCGCCCCTCTGAGCGTGGGACATTCCTGGCCCAAATTGGCGTTGGCGCAGTTTCTCCCCCCGCCCCTGCAACGCCCTGGGAGAACCTGCTGGACGAGATCGAGGACCTGGCCCTGGAACTCCAGGAGGCCATGGCTGCGGCCGATGAGTGGGAGGAGGAGTACGGCTGGCAGTACGAGTACGAAGAGGACTCGTTGGGACAGTACGTCAGATTTGTGGAGCCGGCCACCCTGCTCTTCGAGCATGCGGCCCTGGCCTTCGACCACGGTGAGCGCACCCTGGCCCGCCAGGCCTACTGCCGCCTGTTCGACCTGCTGGACCTTGAGGATGACTACGGCCGCGGTCTTTCCCTCTTCGACCTGATCGACCTGGACCAGAGGGAAGTCATCGCTCGCTACCTGCGAGCTGTGTACGAAACTACCTCCCTTGTTCAGCGCCCTTCGACCCTTTACGAGGAAATGAGTCGCTTCGCCGGCTATTCCTATCCCTCCCGCGAGTCTGTGATGCTGGAGGACCTGATCCAGATTTCCTCCCATCCCCTGCCCGACCGGGAGGCCTTCCTGAAAGCGTGGATCGCTTTCTTGCACACCCAGAGCGAGCCCCGGGCCGATGTCTGGCTGCGAGAGGCGGTACGCATGGCCGAGGGAACGGCCGGCCTGGAGCGGCTGGCGCGCACGGAAGGCCGGGCGCATCCTCGCGCCTACCTGGACTGGTTCGCAGCTCTGGAGGAGGCGGGGCAGCATGACCGGGTCCTGGCCGCGGCGCGCGAAGCGCTGGAGACCCTCCCTCGCGGCCTTCCCATCCGGGCCGCCATTGCCGATCACCTTTGTGCGGCTGCATCCGTACTGAAGGACCCGGAGAGCCTGCGCTCCGGCCGTTGGGAGGCCTTTGTCGCCAAACCCACCCTCGCCCGCCTGCTGGACTTGTGGGAGGCCTTTCCTGTAGGGGAGGAGTGCCTTTCCTGGATGCAGCGGGCCGTCAAACAGATGGAGCAGGTGCGGTCTCGGGACACTTCTGCGGCGCACCCCTATTACCCGGCCCTGGACGATCTGGAACGACCGGCGTTGCCCACCGACGCTCTGCTGGCCCACGCCCGACTCCTGGCCGGGGACCTGGCGTCCGCCCATCGGGCCGTTGCCGACAAGAAGGTACTGGGCTGGAGCAGTGCCAGCAGCGACCAGGCGCTGGTGGTCTCCTGGCTGCTGGTGTTGCTCTGCGGGCAACCGCGCGAGGCATTGTCCCCCAACCTGGAGATACTCTGGCTGCGGAGTCTGCAGGTCACCACCTCGGGCGGCTGGATGTACGGCCTGACCGCGGGGGCCGAACTGTCCCGGCGGGCGGACCGGATCTATGCCGCTCACCTGGCCAGGGAGCGGGAAAGTGGTCGGCTGCGCCTGGGAGCCGAGGAGGAAGAAGTATACCTGGCCTGGTGCCTCGATGTGGCCCGCAAGCGGGTAGAAGCCATCGTGGCCAACCAATACCGCAAAAGCTACGACAAAGCCGCCAACCTGACGGTGGCCTGCGCCGAGGTTCTGCGCCGGCGGGGAGAGGCCAGGTGGGCCGATGCCTGGGTGCGCGAGATCCGCGAGCGTTTTCCCCGCCATCGGGCCTTTCAGCGCGAACTCCAGATTGCTCTGGGGAGAAAACGTTGAGAGGTAGAAGAAATGCGGGTCACTGTGGGGCGATGCTGGAGGGGATGGGGTGAGATCATCGGGAACACTCTCTTCTGACGAAATACCAGGCAGGCAGTCTGTGTCATGAGGTGAGCGAATGACGAAATTTGCCAAGCTCTTCATCCCCTGGAGAGCGGCGGCGGTTTCTCCCACACCTGCTTCCCCACCGCCTGGACATCTCGATAGACGGTGCTCTTGCTCACAGGGCACTCCAAGGGTATCTTCTCAATAATTTGGGGTAGGGGCAGGTCTTGCACCTGCCCGCCTGGGCGACCGCAAGGGTTCGCCCCTACATTTTGAGAAGATACTTCTCTTCGCTGTAGAGAGCGCTGTCGGCCACCAGGTAGGGCATCTCCCCTTCCCCCATCTGGGCCAGGTAGACGGCCACAATCTCAGGAAAAGCCCGGCTATCGCTGGTATTGCCGTCCAGGGCCTGAATCCAGGTGGGCAATGCCGAGGTGATCCCGAGAATAGCCGTGGGTGATGCGAATGACCCCCGGCTCATCCGGCCGGTCATATTCCTCCTCCACGCTCAAGG
>JACIWR010000128.1 GCA_014360845.1 Anaerolineae bacterium | reverse complement strand
GATGGTCATTCGCTTATTCGTTCCACCATTCGTTGACAGTATGCTGCCCGATTCAAGTGTCAACCCATTCTGAACCATCCCCTCGGAGAATACGGTTCTTGAATGGTATCTTCTCAATAATTTGGGGTAGGGGCAGGTCTTGCACCTGCCCGCCTGGGCGACCGCAAGGGTTCGCCCCTACATTTTGGGAAGATACCTTGAATGGACAATTGGTATAAGGAGCGTTTCTCTCAGCATGGAGAAGATTCAGGTCGAACAGCTCTACTTCTATTACGGCAACAAACTTGCCCTATCGAACATCTCGATGGCCATCAAGGAGCGGCAGATCACGGCTCTCATCGGACCTTCGGGGTGCGGCAAATCCACTTTTCTGCGCTGCCTTAATCGCATGAACGACACAATACCCCATACCCGCCTGCAAGGCCGGGTGCTGCTCGATGGGGAGGACATTTACACTTCGGGACTGGATGTGGTGGATTTGCGCCGCCGGGTGGGGATGGTCTTTCAGCGCCCTAATCCCTTCCCCCAATCCATTTTCGATAACGTGGCTTTTGGCCCACGAGTGCTGGGTTTAGACAAAAATAACAACTTGCATGACATCGTGGAACGCAGTCTGCGGGAGGCGGCGCTGTGGGATGAGGTCAAAGACAATCTGAAGCAGGACGCGCTGAGTTTATCCCTGGGACAGCAACAGCGGCTGTGCATCGCCCGCACCATTGCCGTCAGGCCGGAGGTCATCCTGATGGATGAACCCTGCTCGGCCCTGGACCCCATTGCCACACTGCAAATCGAAGAGTTGATGCAGATGCTGAAGCAGGATTACACCATCGTCATCGTCACCCACAGCATGCAACAGGCGGCGCGGGTCTCGGATTTTACCGGCTTCTTCTGGTTGGGGGAGTTGGTGGAGTTCGGGCCAACGAGAAAGATATTCACCAGCCCGCAGGAGAAGCGCACAGAGGATTACATCACAGGCCGTTTCGGATAGAACGGATGGAGACAAGTGCCCCACGCCACTGGGGCCGAGGAGGCGGTTATGCCCCGCGAAACATTTGATAGAAAACTGCAAATTCTGCAGGACGAGGTTTTGATTCTGGGCAGCATGGTGGAGAACGCCCTCACCGGAGCGGTGGAAACCCTCAAGCAACGGGATATGGAAGGCTCACGGCGACTCATCGCCGAGGACCGGGCTATCAACAAGAAGCGCTTCGCCATCGAGGCCGATGCCCTGGTGCTCATCGCCACCCAGCAACCCATGGCCAGCGACCTGCGCATTCTGGCCGCCATCCTGGACATCGCTTCCGAGCTGGAGCGGATTGGGGATTACGCCAAGGGCATCGCCAAGGTCAACCTGATGATCGGGGAGCAGCCCCTGCTCAAGCCCCTCATTGACGTGCCGCGCATGGCCGAGAAGGCGCGGGACATGCTGCACCGGGCCTTGGACGCTTTCATCCGCCAGGATATAGAGTTGGCCCGTGCCATCCCCCTGGAGGACGATGAGGTGGATGGTCTCTACAACCAGGTCTACCGCGAGTTGATGACCTACGTCATCTCTGATCCTCGCACCATAGATCAGGCCAATCATCTGCTGTGGGTGGCGCACAATCTGGAGCGCGCCGCCGACCGGGTGACCAACATCTGCGAGCGGGTGGTGTTCACCGTCACGGGGAAGATGATAGAGATGGACGTGGAGAACAGCGGGTTGGAGGGTATCGGCTAAGTACAGCGAGGCATAAATTCGTTCCCAGTTCCAATGTGACACGAGAGGTATACTCACCCAGAACCCCCTGAATTTCCGGGGGTAGCCGAAGGCCACCCCAAGTAGGCCCGACGCTGATGCAGTGAGGCATGGCCCCCTGCAAAGTCCAGACCGCGGGGTAAGGGCGCAGCCTGCCGTGCCTTTACGCCGCAGTTTGAGGTAACGTTTTAACAACATCCAACAACAGCACCGTCCCAGGCCGCCCCGAGGTTTCCTCGCTTGGGCGGCAGACTCTTACACTGACGAATTGTTACTACTCAGGCTAGCAGGCGCACTGTCCTCCCCAGGCTCGTAGCCCCCGTCCCGGGGGCGTCTCGGCTGAGAAAACCGCGCAAAAGACAGCGTCTTGCCGCATGGAACGTCCCCGGGACGGGGACTTGGAGCATAGGCTGAGTAGTCACGACGAATTGACCCCAGCAGCTATTTGGACACACTCAAGCCCCCACCGCCTTTTTCGTACCCTTCTTTGTTACCTAAGCGCAGTGCACCCGGTTCAGATGGCTTCTGGCGGCCAGTGAATCTATCGCGGGATAGCCGGGTGGCAGCACCGGCTTTCGCTGCCATGACTTTAGAACCAATCAGGAGGTTTATCGCATGAACGAAAACGCGCCCACTATGTCTGACTGGCGAGCTCTTTACCAGGCCGCCCTGGAGTTCAAGGAAATCGAGGCCTGGACCTGGATGTACGACTCCGATTTGTTTGGTGTGCAGGACCCGGTCAGTGAGGAAATCGGCTACTGTTGCGTCATGGGTGCTTTGGGGGAGATATTTGCTCTGGCTGTGTACCAGGGCAGCGAAGGGTTGGCCAGCTACGTCAGGATAGCTGATCAGCCCAGCCAGCCAGAAGATATGTTGGAGATGATGGAGATAGCCCTGATCCAGAAATGCCTGATGGCTTCCTTCGGTGCCAGGAAAGAGCTGACAGACCAAGACCGCCAGGTGATAAAAAGACTGGGGTTGAAGTTTCGAGGAAGAACCGCCTGGCCCTTGTTCCGCAGCTATCGCCCGGCCTACTTCCCCTGGTATCTCACCGCCGATGAGGCGAAATTTCTCACCCTGGCCTTGCAGCAGGCGAAAGAGGTCTGCCTTCGCTTTCGGGACGACCGGGACCTCCTTGATCCACCCCGGGAGGGGCTCTTTTTTGTCAGAGCGCCGAAGAAGACGCGACAGGGGCTCGTCTGGGAGGATGCCTGGCTGGAACCCGCGCCATTTATTGAGGAAATAACGTCCAAGCCGATGGAGGAAGCGCGGCTGACCAGGCTCAAGCAGACGGCTCGGCGAGTGCAGGCAGCCTGGGAGACAGATGTATTCTTCTCACCCATACCTGTACAGGATGAGAAAGACGAAAGACCATATTACCCTTACATGATGATGGTGGTGGATCACGCGTCGGGGTTTATCCTCGGCCAAGAGATGATGACTCCCGAAGAACACCTGGTGGAGTTGGCCGACCGCTTTGTGTCGCTGGCCGAAATGATAAATGTACTGCCGGCCGAGCTATGGGTTCGGAGGCAGGTGGTCTACAGCCTGCTGGAACCCTTCACCTCTCGTTTGGGTGTGAAACTATATCTGGTCAATGAACTGGTGGCTTTGAAGGAAGCCCAGACGGCTTTGATGCGCCTCATGAGGCGGGACTTCTAACAGAGCCCGCGCTATGGAGAAGAAAAGCGCGGCCACGGGAACGATACATAGGGGCCGACTTGTACGGATTGCAGGAGATGAGGGCGCGACAGAAGATACTGGTCGTAGAGGATGATCGAACCCTGTTGGAGACCTTGGAGTACAACCTGAATCGCCAGGGCTATCAGGTGTTGACCGTCGCCGATGGTCTCGCGGCGCTGCAAATGGCCCGGCAAGAGCGTCCAGACCTGATTGTGCTGGATGTCATGCTCCCCGGCATGGATGGCTTTGAGGTGTGCCGCATCCTGCGCCGGGAGATTACGGTACCCATTCTCATGCTCACCGCCAGGGACGAGGAGGTGGACAGGGTAGTCGGTTTGGAGTTGGGGGCCGACGATTATCTGACCAAACCTTTCAGTATGCGCGAGCTTCTGGCCCGCATCAAGGCCCTGTTGCGGCGGGTGCGCCTCATCCGCGAGGAATTAGTGGCGGAGAACGGCGTGGCCCCCGCGGAGCGACTGACTTTCGACGACCTGACTATAGACCTAGCTCGCTGCGAGGTGCTGCGGGAGGGGATGCCTCTATCCCTGAAGCCCAAAGAATACGATTTACTGGTCTTCCTGGCCCGCCATCGGGGCCAGGTACTTTCTCGCGACCTGATCCTGGAGCGGGTGTGGGGCTGGGATTATGGAGGTGGCAGCCGTACCGTGGATGTCCACGTGCGCTGGCTGCGGGAGAAGATCGAACCCGATCCGGCTCACCCGGTCCGCATCGTCACCGTGCGAGGAGTGGGCTACCGCTTCGAAGGATGAGCCATGTTCCGCAGCATTCGCTGGCGTATTGCCGTTTCATACATTCTTCTCATTCTGGTGGTCATGTTCGGCCTAGTGGTCTATCTCTCGGACCTGGTGCGAAAGGACCACCTAGCCAATCTGCGCAGCCAATTGACCGCCGAGGCCCAGCTGATGGCCGACGCTCTGGCCTCAGCGCCCGCCTGGGACGAGCCGGATGGTGACCTGGACCCCGTGGCTCACCGCTACGCGGAGCAACTGAGCGCGCGGGTGACCCTCATCGGTGTGGACGGTACCGTGCTGGGCGAGTCGCACGAGGACCGAAGGCAGATGGATAACCATCTGTACCGGCCGGAAGTGCAGCAGGCGTTGGCCACAGGGCAGGGCAGCAGCATTCGCTTTAGCCGGACAGTGGGCTACGAGATGATGTACGTGGCGGTCCCGGTGACGGCTGGCGAGCGGGTGATGGGCATTGCCCGCGTTGCCCTTCCTCTGCGCCAGATCGAGGCCAACGTGGCGCGTTTACGCGGCACCATTCTGGTGGCGATGTTGTTCACAGCTCTCGGCGCTACACTTCTGGCTCTTCACATTGCCGAGCGGACGGCCCGCCCGGTGCGCCGCCTGACCGACGTTGTCCAGCGCATGGCTGCGGGCGACCTAAGCGCGCGCCTCCTGCCCACTACACGGGATGAGGTGGGTACTCTCACTCGCTCCCTCAATCAAATGGCCGACCGTCTGCGGAAGACGGTCAACACTCTGATCGAGGAGCGGGGTCGCTTGGCCGCCGTTTTGGACAACATGGCCGACGGCGTTGTGATCACGGATAGCGAGGGCTGTGTCCGCCTCATCAACCCCGCTGCCCTCCGGCTCCTGGGCATTGAGGCCGAAACATCCCTGGATCGCTCTCTCGCCCAGGTGATCCGTGACCACAATATCATCGGTCTCTGGCAACAGTGCTTCGAGCAGGGCGAAGAACAGGTGGCACCGGTGGAGATGGATCGCCGGGGAACGTTTTTACAGGTCATCGTGACGCCGCTGCGAGATGCCGAGACAGGGGCTTGCCTGGTCATCCTCCAGGACCTGACCCGGGTTCGTCAACTGGAGACGGTACGGCGGGATTTCATCAGCAATATCTCCCATGAACTGCGCACCCCTCTGGCCTCGCTGAAGGCGTTGGTAGACACCCTGCGGGACGGGGCTCTGGAAGACCCACCAGCGGCCCAGCGTTTTCTGGATCGCATGGAGGTAGAAGTGGATGCCCTGACGCAGATGGTGCAGGAGTTGTTGGAGCTCGCGCGCATCGAGTCGGGGCAGGTGCCGTTGCAGTTGGCGCTGGTGGCTGTGGCTGACATAGTTCTACCCCCCGTGGAGCGGCTGCGACCCCAGGCGGAGCGGGCCGGACTGCGACTCACTATTGACCTGTCACCCGATCTCCCCCCTATACTGGCCGACGCGCAGCGAATGCAGCAGGTCCTCACCAATCTGGTGCACAATGCCATCAAGTTCACACCGGCAGATGGACAAATCCGAGTTTCAAGTTTCAGGTTACGGGTTTCAAGCGACGGGGAAGTTCAACCCGAAACTTTGAACCTGAAACCCGAAATGCTTCCCCCAGGCGAGTGGGTGCTGATCGCCGTACAAGACACCGGTGTGGGCATCCCCGCCGATGATATTCCCCGCATTTTTGAACGCTTCTACAAGGCCGACCGGGCTCGCTCCGGCGGTGGCACGGGTCTGGGTCTGGCCATCGCCAAACACATCGTCCAGGCCCACGGCGGTCGCATCTGGGCCGAAAGCCCTTCGATTACACTCAGGGCAAGCGTAGAAGGAAAAGGCTCCACTTTCTACGTAGCTCTCCCCGTTCCGTAGCTCCGCATTCAACCGTGGAGGTGCTTTTTTCGACCACAGAACCACACAGAAAATGAGACTTTCTGTGAAAATCTGTGTGTTTCTGGGGCGAAATCGAATCGTCCACGGTTAAAAGGGGCGCTAACCCCGTTTACAATCCGTTAACAAACTCTTTACCCCCCGTTAAATTCCTGCCAAAATGCTCTTAACTTAGGTGTGATACAATTTCTCTCGGTGATAAGAGAAGGGCTGGTCGTTGTTGGACTGCAGTGACTGTCCAACGGTGAAATCTCGCGTCGAGACGGAGATTATGGGACAACACAAGACGAGACAGGGGTATTCTTGCTACTCTTCCTATTCCCACCTGATGGCTCTATTGGCGCAGGGCTGGCAGATCGAACCTCCCGTCTATGTTCGCCCTCAATGGCGACGGCTTTCACACCCTGAAGCGAGAAAAACCTATCACTTCATCCTCTGGCGCGAGTACAAAGTCAATCTGGTTAGCATATTGGAATGCCCTGAGATACAGCATTTCCTGTCTGAGAAAGGGCTAACTGTGGACCGGCTATAGTGTAGCAAGCAATGTTCACAATCAAAACAGAAAAGGAGAAGAGAGAAAATGTACCAGAGAAACAGAGCGTTAATCGGGGTCGGACTGTTGATTCTGGTCCTGATGGTGACGGTCGTGGCCTGCCAGTCCACCCCTACGAAGCCTGCGGAGACAACGCCTGCCTCGGCTCCCACCGGCCTTTCGGGCAGCATCAGCGTGGCGGGGTCTACGACGGTACAGCCGCTGGCGGAGAAACTGGCAGAGGCGTTCAACGCTCAGCACCCTGATGTTCAGATTGATGTCCAGGGCGGTGGCTCCAGCGTGGGCGTCAAGTCTGCCGGGCAGGGCACGGTGGATGTGGGCATGGCCTCCCGTGAGGTCAAGCAATCCGAACTGGACGAGTATCCGGACTTGCGGGTTCTCACTATCGCCCGGGACGGTATCGCCATCGTCACGCATCCGGACGTGCCTGTAGATGGTCTCACCAAAGAGCAGGTGAAGGGTATCTTCGCTGGCGACGTCACCAACTGGAGCGAGGTGGATGGCCCCGATAAGCCTATCGTGATCGTGGCTCGGGAGGAAGGCTCCGGCACGCGGGCGGCCTTCGAGGAGATGGTGATGGGCGGCGAGGAGGGGCCGGCCATTGCGGACACGGCTATCCTGCAACCCTCCAACGGGGCCGTGCGCACCACGGTTTCCACCACTCCGGATTCCATCGGCTTCCTCTCCTTCGGCTACCTGGATCAGAGCGTGAAAGCCCTGGCCATTGACGGAGTGGAGGCGACGGAAGCGAACGCGGCCAGTGGTGCGTATCCCATCGTGCGCCCTCTGAACATGATGATCAAAGGCGAGCCGAGTGGAGTGGTCAAGGCCTGGTTGGACTTCATCCTCAGCGATGCGGGGCAGGCGATTGTGAGGGAAGAGGGGTACATCGCTGTCAAGTGAGACGTAGTGCGTGAAGCGTGAAGCGTAATGTGTGATGCAGGAGGCAAAAGCCCATGTATCACGTTTCACGCCTCACGCTTCACATTTCACGCTTTCACGTATCCACAGGAGCAACAGGACCATGCGAGCCAGATATGCCATTGATAACAGTGTCAGATACCTCTTGCTTTTCAGCGCGCTGATCTCTATCTTCATCGTCTTTCTCATCGGTCTCTTCACCCTGCGCGAGGGATGGGCGGCTTTTCGGGGAATCGGTCTGGTTCAGCTTTTGGCAGGCCACGTCTGGCGGCCGGGGCGAGAAGAGTTCGGCCTGCTGGCCATGATCGCCGGTTCGGTGCTGGTCACCATCGGGGCCGTTGCTCTAGGCGTGCCTCTGGCACTGGGTGGGGCGGTTTTCCTGGCGGAGGTGGCTCCGCGCCGAGCGCGCGATCTTGTCCGCCCAGCTGTGGAACTGCTGGCCGGGATCCCCTCAGTGGTATACGGCCTGTTCGGCATGGTGGTGCTGGTACCTTTGGTGCGGCGCATCCCCGTTCCCGGCAACACCGGCTACGGCTTGCTCTCCGCGTCCATCGTTCTGGCGGTGATGATTTTGCCCACCATCACCAATATCGCCGAGGATGCCATCCGTGCTGTGCCCAAGGAGTACAAAGAAGGCTCGTTGGCCCTGGGCACCACTTACTGGCAGACCATCGTGGGCGTGATTCTGCCCGCTGCTCGTTCCGGCATCGTCGCTGCTATCATTCTGGGGTTAGGGCGCGCGCTGGGGGAGACGATGGCCATGATCATGGTTATTGGCAATTCGGTCATCATTCCCAGACCGTTGAACGCTAACCCGTTGACCCTGTTCCTCAGTCAGGCGCGCACTCTCACCGGCAATATCGCTGTGGAGATCTCTTATGCCACTGGCCTGCACGAGAGCGCCCTCTTCGCCACCGGGGTGGTGCTCTTCGTGCTGATTATGCTCATCAACAGCCTAGCGCGCTTGCTGATGCGCAGGAGGGTATCGTGAGAGAAAGCCGGGTTGTGTCGTTGGTCACGACGAGGAAAAAGGGTCGGAAGGCAAATGTTAGCCGCCGCCACCTCGTGCAAAAGTTGGCCTTCGGATTTCTGTGGCTGACCGGGTTGGTAGTTGTCGCAGCGCTCCTGGTCGTGGTCGGCTACGTTCTCCTACAAGGGGCCCGGGTGATTACTCCCGAATTCTTGTTGACCCCGCCCCGCGGTGGCCTCTCCGGGGAGGGGGGCATCTCCACGACAATTGTTACCACTCTTTACCTGGTACCGTTGACCATCGGCATCGCTACACCGCTGGGGGTGGGCGCGGCGGTTTATCTGGTGGAATACGCCGGCGAGATGCAGGGCAACGAAGGAGTGCTGCTCCGCTTGGTGGAGGTGGCCCGTTTTGGGGTAGAGACACTGTCCGGCGTTCCTTCGATCATCTTCGGGCTATTCGGCTACGCCTTGTTCGTCTCAGCCTTGAATTTTGGTTTCTCACTGCTTTCGGCGGCCCTGGCCGGCGCCTGCCTCATTCTGCCCACCATCATTCGCACCACTGAAGAAGCCCTGCGCGCCGTGCCTCGTTCCTATCGCGAGGGGAGTCTGGCTTTGGGAGCCACGCAGTGGCAGACGATTTGGGGGGTTGTGCTACCGGCGGCTTTGCCGGGGATCATCACCGGCGTTGTGCTCGGTGTGGGGCGGGTGGTGAGCGAGACGGCGGTCTTCTACGTCACTCTGGGAGGAAGTTACAAGATGCCCACCTCTCTCTTGCATGGTGGGCGGACGATGGCTCTGCATCTCTATTATCTGGCCATGGATACCCGCGCTTTCGACAAAGCCATGGGTACGGGAGCTATCCTGGTGCTGAGCATTATCGCCATCAATGCCATCATCAACAGCCTTTCCCGGCGCTTGACATTAGAGCTAAAAGGGGGATAATGGAACTATTAACGGTGAAACTGGAGGCCCAAAACTATCAGTTCTATTATGGCACTTTCCGTGCTCTGCGCGATGTCAGCATCCAGATCCCGGCCAATCGGATCACAGCCATCATTGGCCCTTCGGGGTGCGGCAAGAGCACTTTTCTGCGCACTTTCAACCGGATGAATGATCTGATCCCTGGCGGGCACGCTGAGGGAAGTGTTTTGCTAGACGGGGAGAACATTTTCGAGATGGATGCCGTGGAATTGCGGCGTCGTGTGGGTATGGTCTTTCAGAAGCCCAACCCTTTTCCCAAATCCATCTTCGACAATGTAGCCTATGGCCCTCGGGCCCACGGGATACGGGACCGGGTCTGCCTGGCCGAGATTGTGGAGCGTAGTTTACGGGATGCGGCTCTCTGGGAAGAGGTCAGGGATAATCTGGATAAGTCCGCCCTGGCCCTATCCGGTGGACAGCAACAGCGTCTGTGCATTGCCCGCGCCCTGGCCGTGAAGCCGGAGGTCATCCTCATGGACGAACCGGCCTCGGCGCTGGACCCCATCGCCACGCTGCGCATTGAGGAACTAATACGAAAGTTGAAGGAAAAATATACCATCGTCATCGTCACCCACAACATGCAGCAGGCAGCGCGCGTGTCGGATTACACGGCTTTTTTCATGATGGATGAGAATCGAGCGGGGTATCTGGTAGAGTATGGACCGACGAGGCAGATTTTTACCAATCCACAGAATCAATGTACCGAGGAGTACATTACAGGGAGGTTTGGGTGATGGCAAGGAAGCGAGTTTTATTTCTCTGCACTGGCAACTCGGCCCGCAGTCAGATGGCGGAGGGACTGGTCAATCATTTTCTAGGCGATCGCTGGGAAGCGTTCTCGGCGGGCACAGCGCCGACGGGTTACGTGCATCCCCTGGCCGTCAAGGCCATGGCCGAGCTGGGGATTGACATCTCGGCCCAGCGCTCTAAGTCGGTGGAGAAATTTCGCGACGTGGCCTTTGACGTGGTGATCACTGTGTGCGACCAAGCGGCCCAGAACTGTCCCCTCTGGTTGGGGGGCGGTCGAGTAACACACATGGGATTCCCCGATCCGGCGGCGGCCACCGGCAGCGAGGCGGAGCAGATGGAGGTGTTCAGGCGGGTACGGGATGGGCTGCATCAGAAGGTGTTTACGTATTTGGAGCAGGCGAAAGATGGTGAGCCGGAGGTAGGACTGTATGCCGCGAGAAGCCTTTGATCAGGAATTGC